>NZ_JBXAPG010000060.1:0-38312 GCF_058803765.1 Burkholderia sp. GW821-FHT14F03 | reverse complement strand
CCGTCGCTGTCGTCGTCCGCGAAGCCGATGCCGTCGCGCCCCGGCGGCGCGGCAGGCGCGGCGCCCGGCGCGCGCTGGCCGAGCGTGAGCTTTTCCGCGCTCAGGCGGCGCGGTTCGGGCGGCGGCATCGCCTCCACGGGCGGGCCGACCGGCCGCGCGCGCCGCTCGCCGGGCGCGAGCGTGGGCCCCCAGGCGTCCGCGTCGAAACCCGGCGCGTCGCCGCCCGGCAGGAAACCGATGCCGTCCGCGCCGAGCGGCGCGCGCGGCAGGCCCTGCGCGTGCGCCGAGCAGGCCCACGCGATCAGCGTCGCGCCCAGCCAGCAGGACAGTGGCGTACGCAGCGGCGCATGCAGCGGCGCGCGCACGCTGCGCGGGGTGCCGGGACGACGGTGCGACGAGCCGATCCGCATCGGCTCAGGCCGGCGTGCCGAACATCCGCTGGCGGATCCGGTACAGCGGCTCGAACAACCATTCGAGCAGGCTGCGCTTTTCCAGCACGATGTCAGCCTTCAGCGTCATCCCCGCCTTCAGCGCCAGCGGCTTGCCCTCGAAGCGCGGCGCGCGGTCGGACAGCTCGACCCAGCACTTGAAATAGGTCTGCGGCGGCCCGGAATCGGCCGGCAGGTTCAGCTCCTTCGCCGTGAACGCGACGGGCGACACCGACAGCAGCTTGCCGCGATAGGTGCCGAACTTCTCGACCGGATAGCTGCCGTAGGCCAGCTTCACCTCCTGCCCCGGCTTCACGAAGCCGGCCTTCGACGACGGAATGTACAGCTCCGCGATCAGGCCGTCGGCGCGCGCGGGCAGGATCTCGACCACGCGCGTGCCGGGCGGGTCGATCACGCTGCCCTGCACCACGTCGAGCCGCACGATCTGGCCGTCCGCCGGCGCATACAGCACCTGGTTCACGGTCTCGTCGATATTGAATTCCTTCGAATTCAACTCCTCCTGCTTGATCTTCAGTTCCGCGTTCGAGCCGTCGTACTTGCTCTGCACCGTCTCCAGGTCGCCGCGCAGCTTCATGCCGTTCTTCACGAGGTCGGCCTTGCGCAGCAGCAGGTCCTGGTAGGCCTGGCTCGCCTGCAGGAACTGCGTGTTCACCTGGTTGTACTGCTCCAGCGTGACGACCTGCTCGTCCAGCAGCTGCTTCACGCGCCCGCGCCGCTCTTCGTACTCCGACATGATGCGTTTCTGGTCCTGGATCTGCTTGTCGATCAAGCCCCGGCTCTCGCCGAGCGCGCCGATCTGCTGATTGATCTGGTCGAGCGTCGAGCGGTATTCGAGCCGCGCCGCGTCCATCTGCTGATCGACCTCGACGCGCTGCCGCTTGATCGCCTCGCGCATCCCCTGCACGTTGTTGACCTGGGTGACGAAACTCGTGTCGCGCGTGACGCTCAGCAGCTTGTCGCCCGCGCGCACGCGCTGGTCCTTGCCGACGAACACGTCGCGCACCGCCCAGCCCGGCGGCGCGCCGACGCCGATCAGCCCCGCGCGCGGCGTCAGCATGCCCATCACGCTCTCGGTGTTCGCATAGGTCAGGTTGATCAGCGCGACGATGAACGCCGCGAACATCGCGATCGACAGGTAGCAGAAGAAGCGCATCGACACCGGCACGTCGACCACGCCGTTGATGACGGTGCCGAACGTCGTGCCGCGCATCAGCTTGCGCGGCGTCTTCTGTTCTCGAAGCGTCGTGATCCAGGTGGGCATGGGGTCGGCTCGTCAGGAATGGCGCCACGCGCGCGACGCGGCGTACGCATCGGGCTCCAGCAGCGGCGAAGGCATCAGGTAGGGCGTGAAGTGTTCCCAGAAGTGCCATTGTTCAGGGTGCGCGAGGAGCGCCGCCTCGAGCCGGTCGACGATGCGCTGGTGCGTGGCCAGCACCGGCGAGCGCTGCTCGGCGTCGCCGAGGAAGCGCGGCGCGACGGGCGCGTCCAACTGCACGAAATGCACGGCGCAGCGGTCGCGGAACGGCACGCCGGTCGCATACGAGACGAGCAGTGGAATGTCGTGCTCGACGGCGAGCTTCACCCCGCCGCCCGCGAGCCTGACCCAGCGCCCGCCGAGGCGGCACGGGTTGGTCTTGCCGAAGCGGCCGTGCAGGTCGGAGAACAGCAGGAACACCGGCTGCTCGCGCTTCAGGCTCACGACCAGCCGCCGCAGATGCACGCGCTGCTCGATGTCGATCAGCTCGATCCGGCCCGCGCCGTATTCGTTGACGAGACGGTTCGCATCGTCGAAGAACGCGCCCGGCGCGTCCTTGTGCATCACGATCATCAGCTTGCGATCGGCGGGCACCAGGAACCGAAGCTTCGTGACGAACAGCATCAGGTTGCCGAAATGCAGCCCCGCGAGCATCAGCGGGCCGCCGCGCGCGAGCGCCTCGTGCAGCTCGGGCTCGCCGTGGCAATCCATCCGGTCGAGCAGCGCCTTCATCGACGCGAGGCTGTGCGAGCGCAGCATCAGGCCCGCCGCCTCGGCCTCGAACAGCTCGCGCACGATGCCGTTCGCCACGCCGCGAATGCGCAGCGGATCGCCGTTCAGATGCGCGCCGAGCAGATGCCTCACCGAGGTCTCGATCGACTGGCGGATCGACGGGAACAGCCGCAGGCAGGTGCACGCGCAACCGTTCATCATGCGCAGGCCGCGCTCGGGCGGCCGCGCGAGCGCGACGCGCCGCACCACGCGGCGCACGAAATAGGCGTAGGAAAATGCATTGAACAGGAACAGCCGCAGCAGGTTCATCGCGACGCCTCCGCCAGATAGTGAGCCGGATCCGCGACGCTCAGCACCCCGTCGCGCATCTCGTAGATGCGGTCGACCATCGACAGGATCGACGCGTCGTGCGTGACCAGCACGATCGTGCACGGCAGCGTCAGCACGTTGCGGCAGATCTCGTGGGTGGTCGCCTGGTCGAGGTTCGACGAGAACTCGTCGAGGATCAGCAGGCGCGGTTCGCAGTACAGCGCGCGCGCGATCAGGAGGCGCTGCATCTGCCCCGCCGACAGGAATTTCTGCGTATCGCCGAGCGGCGTGTCGTAGCGATGGTCCAGCTGCTCGACCTCGTCGTGGATGCACGCGAGCCGGGCTGCCTCGAACATCGCCGTCAGCCGCGGCGCGGGCGCGAAATTGGTGATGTTGTCGCGGATCGTGCCGCGAAACAGCTGGTCGGACTGCGTGACGGCGGCGATGTGCCGGCGGTACAGCCGCAGGTTGACCTCGGTGAGATCGACCCCGCCCACGAACACGGCGCCGGGCGCAGGCGCGTACAGCCCGCAGATCAGGTTGAGCAGCGTGGTCTTGCCGCTGCCCGTGCGGCCGACGATCGCGATCTTCGCGCCCGCCGGCACGTCGAGGTCGATGCCGTGCAGGATCGGCCGGCTGCCGCCCTTCGGCGTATAGCTGAGCGCGCGGATCGACAGCGCGCCGTCGAAGCCGTCGATCGGCCGCACCGCCGCATCGGGCGCGGGCTCCTCCGTCTCGGCCTGCAGCACGTCGGCCACGCGATCCATGTGCACCTGCAGGATGTTGCGCCGCAGGTAAAGCTGGATCGAGTCGATGAACTTGTCCGCGAACAGGTTCTTGTACTGGATGAACGCGTAGATGATGCCGATCGTGCTCTGCCCGTGCATCACGAGCCACGCGCCGTACGTGACGATCACGAGCTGCTCGACGTGCACGATCCCCTTCGAGATCGCGTCGAACAGCAGTTGCAGGCGCTCCTGCTGGCGGATCGCCTGCAGCTTCTGCGTGAACGCGTTGACCCACAGGTTGCTGCGCGAGGTTTCCGACGACAGCAGCTTGATCGAGTGCGCGGAACGGATGTTCTCGATCAGCAGCGCATCGGCCTCCGCGCCGCGCGTCAGGATCTGCGACATCGCGTCCTGCAGCTGCGGCTGGATCGCAAGGCGGCTCAGCGCGAACAGCACCATCCCCGCGAGGCTGATGCCCGCGAGCACCGGGCTGTAATACAGCATCAGCACGAGCGTCAGCACGCAGGTCACCACGTTCAGCAGCCCGCCGATCAGCCCGTCGACCAGGAAGCGGCCGATCTCCGCCACCGAGGCCACGCGCGAGATCGAATCGCCGGTGTTGTGGAACAGGAAATAGGCGATCGGCAGGCGCGCGAGATGGCCGACCATGTTCGACGACAACTGCTGCGCGACGATGTTGCGCAGGTAGCTCTTGATGTTGCCGACCAGGTTCGCATACAGCGTGTCGAACAGGAACACGATGCCGAACAGGATCGTCAGCAGGTACAGGATGTCGATGTCGGTCTTCTTGAGCGCCTCGTCGATCGTCAGCTGCACGTAAGACGGCCCGAGCAGCAGCAGCAACTGCGCGGCCACTCCGCCCGCGACGCCGAGCAGGATGCTCTTGCGGATTCCCGTCAGGCCGACCAGGTAGTCGCGCAGCCGGATCCGGTCGCCCGGCCCCGCGTGCTTGAAACCGATGTCGGGATTGAGTTCCAGCGCGTAGCCGGTGATGTGCGTGAGCGCCTGCGTGAGCGGCAGGCGGGTCTCGCCGAGCGCCGGATCGATGATGTGCACGGTGCCGTAGCAGACCTGGGTCAGCACCACGTAGTGGTTCATCCCCCAGTGCAGGATGCACGGCAGCTTCAGCGCATCGAGTTCGGCCGCGTCGAATTGCAGCCCGCGCGCGCGCATCCCGAGGTCGTTCGCGATCTCCATCAGATCGAAGAACGACAAGCCGGAATCGATCTTCACCGGATAGCGGTTGCGCAGCGTGCGCAGGGTCGTCTCCCGGCCGTGCCAGGTCGCGATCATCGCCAGGCACGCCAGACCGCACTCCGTCACCTCGTCTTGCAGGACTGGCCTGACTTTATTCGTATTGAACAGCATGGGCGGACATACGCTGAACACGGCAAGGCCGGTCCGCGCGCAAGCCGGCCGTCGCGAAACGGCCGCGCGCGGACGCGACACGGGCGCCGCGCCCGGTCAGCCGGGCGCGGCGGCGGCGAATGCGGGACGCGGGTCAGCTCGACCCGAGCGCGATTTTCAGTTGGCTGGCGGCCTGCGCCTGGTATTGCGTCATGAGCCCGTTGATCACGGGGGTGATCGCCTGGTTCGCCAGCGCGACGGTGTACGCGGCAGAGCCCACGTACATCGAACCGCCGCCGTTGATCTGGCGTGCCTGCTGTTTCGAGATGGCTTGCATTGGGGTGGCCTTATCTCCGTGGATGTCATCGTCCCGCCCGTTTACCGACGGCCCGACCGGCCCGCCGCGCGCGAGGATGCCTCGACATCGCTGTCTCCTGATTCACCGCCGGTCAATATCCGGAATTCGGGAATAATCGTTATTTATTCCAATTGACGACGGAATGGCTTTTCATTCTGATACACCTGTTTCGCGCGGGGGGCGCCTCCCCGCGCGGGCGTTGGCGCGCCCTTACTTGCCGTTGCTGTTGAACGACTTCGGGTTCTGCAGGTAGCCGCCGAGCGTCGGCAGGAACTGGCCGAGCGCCGTCATCACCGGTGCGGCTGCCACCGCGAGGCTGCCCAGCGAGCTGATCGGGCCGCCGCCATGCACTTGCTTGGCCTGTTCCATCGTCATGACCTTCATAACTATCTCCTCGTAAAGAATAAAGATGACGCAGAGAACCTTCATTGATATGCCAATGGCATTAATAATCGAACGACATTTATTTGATTATCGCCACGATTACGAGCCGAATTCAGGCTATCATGCGCTCAGTTTGGATACAAGGTGGCCGGCCGGTCTTATATAAGGGTTTTTCGGCGTCGGAAAATGATACTAAAGCGGCATCTGTTTAAACCTCTCAATTAAAACGTTTAAATGAATGCGCGCATGCCTTGGCGCTGCGCGAAGGATGGAGGCGACGATGTTTGAAACACGCGGCGCGTACATGACAACCGCATTTCGGCGTACGGGTTTTCACCTATCAAGAAATTTCCACAGCGTGAATGTTCGTATGACTTACCTAATGGTCGGCGTTGCGGTCGCGCTACTGGGCACCGGTTCCAGCGCATTCGCCTTTTGTCTCGACGACGCGTATCAGCACGCACTCACGAATGATCCGAAATTCCTGCAGGCGCAGGCGGAATACGACGCCGCGCGGCAGAAGTATCCGCAGGCCCGCGCGCAGATGCTGCCGCAGGCCAGCATGCAGCTCGAATGGGGCCGCTACGGCACCCACGCGAACCTGTTCGGCCTCGATGTCTCCAGCAACAGCACGGCGGCGTATGGCGCGGCGCAGGTCACGCAGGCGCTGTTCAACATGCCCTATCTGTACGATCTGAGCCGCGCGAAGGAATTCGAGGAATCGGCGCGCCAGCAGTTCGAGGTGGCGAAACAGGAGCTGATCCTGCGCGTGTCCGACGCGTGTTTCGACCTGCTCAGCGCGCGCGAGAAGCAGCAATCCGCCGACGACGAGGTGAACGCGCTCACGCGGCTCGAAAGCGATACGCGCCGCATGGCGCAGCTCGGCATGAAGACGATCGGCGACACGGCCGAGATCGAGGCGCGCCGCAGCCTCGCGCAATCCGATTCGGTGGTGGCGCGCACCGAGGTCGAGGCGCGCCGCGCGCGCTACGAGACGCTGCTCGGCTCGACCATCGATTTCGCGCGCTGGCCGCGGCTCGCGATGCGCGGCACCTCGCCGCGCATCCCGTCGGGCGACTATCAGCCGCAGGACAACCCGGCCTATCAACGCGCGTATCGCGACGTGCAGGTCGCGCGGCTCGCCGCGAAACGCATCCGCGCCGAGCACCTGCCGACCGTCGACCTGTTCGCGTCCTACTCGCGCGGCCTCAATCCGAACCTGCGCGGCCTGACCGATTCGTCGGATTTCCACCAGAGCGCGGTGGGCGTGCAGGTGACCATCCCGATCTTCTCGGGCGGCAGCGTGTATTACCGGCAGGTCGAGGCGGAACACGTGGCGACGCAGTACCAGAACCGCCTGCGCGAAGTCGAGCAGACGCTCGGCACCGACCATCGCGAAACCTTGTCGGCGCTCGAATCGATCGGCACGCGCATCCGTGCGCTGCAACAATCGCTGCAGGCCGCGCGGCTCGCCTACGAATCGTCGCTGAAGGCGCATCAGGTCGGCTACAGCACGACCTACGAAACGCTGAACCTGCGCACCGACATCTCGACGATCCGTCAGAAGCTGTTCGACAGCTATCTCGACGCGCTGAAGCTGCAACTGAAACTCAAGAGCATCCTCGGCACGCTCGACGAGCAGTCGCTCGTCGCCGTCGACGGCTTCCTCGACAGCAACGCCGCCCCCGCCGCGACGACGACGCGCTGAGCCGCGCGCGTTCCGGCAGGCATGGCGCCCGGGCGAATGCCGGGGCACCACGCCGGACGAACACGGTTCCGACGCCGGGCGCCCGATCGCTGACGTTCAGCCGCACCGAGATCCGCGCGCGGTGGACGCGGCGTCCACGGTGTTATCGAGGCGAAAGCACGAAGGAGCCATCCAGGACGCGGCGCAAACCCATGACGACGCCACGCCTCAGCCGGCCGTCGTCAGCCGGCCGGCGACTGGCTGGTGAAAACCGCCAACTGCGCCGCGAAGGCGCGCTGGTACGCGGGCCGCGCCTCGCCGCGCGCGACGTAGGCGGCGAGGTTCGGATATGCGTCCAGCAGGCCCGATGCCCGCAACCGGATCAGCACCGCCACCATCATCAGGTCACCCGCGCTGAACGCGCCGTCGAGCCAATCCGCGCCGCCCAGGCGCTCGGCAAGCTCGCCCAGCCGGCCGCGGATGCGCTCCTGGACGAGCGGCAGGCGCTGCGCGGACCAGCTCTGGTCGCTCTCCAGGAACCGGGCGGTCTGGAGATCGAGGATCGGCGGCTCGACCGTGTTGATCGCGGCGAACATCCAGGCAATCGCGCGCGCCCTGGCGTTCGCCTCGTCGGGGAGCAGGCCCGCATGGCGCTCCGCGACATGGAGCACGATCGCCCCTGATTCGAACAGCACGAGTTCACCTTCCTCATAGGTCGGAATCTGCCCGAAAGGATGACGCGCGCGATGCGCGGGTTCCTTCATCGCACTGAGCGAAACCAGCCGAACCGCGTAAGGCTGGCCCGCTTCTTCCAGCGCCCAGCGGACCCGCATGTCGCGCGCGAGGCCCCGGCCGCGATCGGGCGACCGTTCAAAGACGGTGATGACGGGGAGCAGTGGAGCGCTCATGCTGGTTTCTCCTGGGTTGGCTGTCTCGATGCGCGCCGGACGCACACGCCCGCGCACATCTGCTCGACGGCCGGACGCGGGCGGAATCGACATCCCCCGGCGACTTTTTTCTCGAACCTCGACACCCCGCCCATGCGGGCTGCGCGACGGCCGCCATGGAAATCCATGATGAACCCAAAAAAATCGCCGCCGGGCCTCGCGGCGCGGCGGCGCTCGACGCCGGGCGCGCGCCCGGGCGTCAGGTCGAGGACCCGCTCAGCGGATGATCCGCGTCACGCCCCGGCCGCGCGGATCGGCCACCGCCTCCGGCGTATTGCCGTCGATCTGGATCACCTGGATATCCCCGCTGAAATCCTGCCCCTTCAGCGTGTAGCCCTTTTCCTCGATCCCCTTCGCCAGTTCGCCGTCGATCGGGTGGTACGGCTCCCAGAAAATCGTGTTCGGCGGCAGCAGCTGGTGATGGAAACGCATCGCGCCGACCGCCTCCTTCAGCGGCATCTTGAAGTCGTAGATGTTGCTGATCACCTGGAAGATCGACGTGAAGATCCGCGAGCCGCCCGGCGTGCCGATCACGAGCGCGACCCGCCCGTCCTTGGTCAGGATGGTCGGCGACATCGACGACAGCGGCCGCTTCTTCGGCTCGATCGCGTTCGCGTCGCTGCCGACCACGCCGAACATGTTCGCGACGCCCGGTTTCGCGGAGAAATCGTCCATCTCGTCGTTGAGCACGATGCCCGTGCCGTCGGCGATCACGCCCGAACCGAAATAGCCGTTGATCGTGTAGGTGTTCGACACCGCGTTGCCCCACTTGTCGACCACCGAGAAGTGCGTGGTCTCGGCCTTCTCCGGCATCGCGGTGCCGAGGCCCGGCTGCACGCTCTTGGTGTCCGACGGCGCGCTCGGGTTCACTTCGGCCGCGCGCCGCGCGATGTAGCCGTCGTCGGTCAGCCGCGCGACGGGCACCTTGTAGAAGTCGGGGTCGCCGAGGTATTGCGCGCGATCGGCGAACACGCGCTTCTCGATCTCGGCGACGAGATGCACGTACTGCGGCGAATTGAGCGCGACGCCGTCGAAGTCGGCCTTGCGGTCCTCCTTCATCTTCAGCAGCTGCACGAGGCCGATGCCGCCCGAACTCGGCGGCGGCGCGGTGATCACGCGGTAGCCGTTCCAGTTCGCCTCGATCGGCTGCCGCCACACCGCGCGATACTGCGCGAGATCCTCGCGCGTGATCAGCCCGCCGCCCTTCTTCATCGCATCCGCGATCAGGCCCGCGGTCTTGCCGTCGTAGAAATCCTTCGCGCCGTCGTTCGAGATGCGCGTGAGCACCGCCGCGAGATCCGGCTGCTTGAAGGTCGCGCCGGCCTTCATCGCGCCGAAGTGGCGGTCGTAGTTGGTCTTGCCGCCGAATTCCTTCGAGGCGTCGACGCCGCGCTGCGCGAGCTGCTCGTCGACGACGAAGCCGTCGCGCGCGTAGTGGATCGCGGGCGCGAGCACCTGCTTCCACTTGAGCTTGCCGAAACGCTTCTGCGCATCCCACATGCCGGCCACGGTGCCGGGCACGCCGGCCGCGCGATAGCCGTACAGGCTCATCCCCGGCACGACCTTGCCCTCCTTGTCGAGGTACATGTCGCGGGTCGCCGCGAGCGGCGCGCGCTCGCGATAGTCGAGGAAGTACGGCTGGCCGTCCTTGTAGATCGTCATGAAGCCGCCGCCGCCGATGTTGCCCGCCTCCGGATACGTGACCGCCAGCGTGAACGCGATCGCCACCGCGGCGTCGATCGCGTTGCCGCCTTCCTTGAGGATCTGCTCCGCCGCGTCCGCGCTGTACTTGTCGGCGACCGCGACCGCCGAACTGGTCAGCACCGCGCGCGGCGCGTCCTTCGCGAACGCGGGCGCGACCGGCATGAAGCCCGTCGCGCCGGCCGTCACGAGCGCGACGGCGGCCGAAGTACTGAAGCGATTCACGATGCGCATTGCCTGTCTCCCACCTAACGGGTTGTCCTGGATGCATGCCGACGCATGCACTCAGCGCTTATAACATGGTGGCGTCGGTATACAAAAAGCCCGCGGGCCGCGCCGACGCCATCCCGCCGCACCGCAACAGACCGCATCCCGCCGCGCGCCAAGCCGTCGATAGTAGCCGTTAGTCGCGATATCGACTGTTTTATGCATCGACATGCGCCACGCATGCGTCGTTCTGCGAAGATAGCGCCCTTTCTTTTTTGCAGCGCACACACGCAGGTCGACATGGCATCACAGGCAGCACATCACGCGACCGGCTGGGCTGCCGGTCTCATCGCGTCGACCCTGATCGCGCATTCAGGCGCGGCGGGCCCGTGGCACGTCGGCATCTTCGTCGCATTCGCGGCGGGCGTCGCGGGCGGCACCGCGCCCGACTGGCTCGAAGTCGCCTGGTGGAGCCGCACGCGGCGGCTGTGGGTCACGCACCGCACCGTCACGCACTGGGGGCTCGGCTGGCTCGC
Source organism: Burkholderia sp. GW821-FHT14F03 (assembly GCF_058803765.1). Lineage (NCBI taxonomy): Bacteria > Pseudomonadati > Pseudomonadota > Betaproteobacteria > Burkholderiales > Burkholderiaceae > Burkholderia > Burkholderia sp. GW821-FHT14F03. Next base: position 27,651 of record NZ_JBXAPG010000060.1, on the reverse strand, counting down.
CGCGTTCGTAATGGCCTACCGCGCGCTCGATACGCATCCGCTGTGGGCCGCGCCGCTGCTCGGCTTCGCCTGCGGCGGCCTGATGCACCTGCTCGCCGACTGGCCGAATCCGCTCGGCGTGCCGTGGCTGTGGAAGCGTCATTCGCTGCGCTGGTGGAACAGCGGGCGCTGCGACCTGCTGGTCGTGGCCGCCGCATGGAGCGGCGCGCTGTGGTTCACGCAGGCAGCCTGGGAGCGCGTGGAGCCGCTGCGCCACTGGCTCGCGTGGCTGCGCGCGGCATAGCCGCAATCAACGCCGTCGGCGCATCTCGATCAGGAAAGCCGGCGCAGCACGCCCGTTGCCGCGACCGCGCGCACGCGTTCGCCGCTTGGATGAGTCATGCGCGCCGAACGGCACGGCGCTCGGGCGGAGCCTCGCCTCACCCGGGCCGCGCCGCACATCGAGCGGCGCCGGCGCGCCGTCCTTCGTCACGCGGGCGCCCGGCGGCGTCGCCGCGAACGCCGACAGCAGCGCGGCCAGGACGAGAGACAGTTGGTCGGTTTGCAGCGGGTTTCGCGCGAGAGGTCCGGCCCCGCTCGGGGCATTCGGAAAGCGCACCGCCCCGAGCGGTTCGCGCGCCTCGCTCGCTCCGGCCTCCACGCCTGCGCCGCAGCCCTCTCGACCGAGCCCCGGCGGCGCGCTCGTGAACGGCCGCCGTCCGGCTCGCGCCCGCCGCGCCGCCTGCGCCCCGCACCGATGTCTGGCACACTGGTCGTCTTCGCCGGCCGCCGCGCCGCCCGCTTCCGAGCCTCGATGGATCTCGCCGCCACCCGCTCCGCCAACACCGCGCTTGATGCGTTCCACCCTGCCGTCGCCGCGTGGTTCGCGTCCCGCTTCGCCGCGCCGACCGCCGCGCAGGCGGCCGCGTGGCCGCTGATCCAGGCCGGCCGCTCGACCCTCGTCGCCGCGCCGACCGGCTCCGGCAAGACCCTGACCGCGTTCCTGTGCGCGCTCGACGCGCTGGTCCGCGACGCGCTCGCCCACGACGGCGCGCTGCCCGACGCGACGCTCGTGGTCTACGTATCGCCGCTCAAGGCGCTGTCGAACGACATCCACGTCAACCTCGACGCCCCGCTCGCCGGCATCCGCGAGGCACTCGCGCAGCGCGGCCTGCCCGCGCCCGAGATCCGCACCGCGGTGCGCACGGGCGACACCACCCAGGCCGAGCGCAGCGCGCTGCGCAAGCGCGCGCCGCACCTGCTCGTGACCACCCCGGAATCGCTGTACGTGCTGCTGTCGTCGGCGTCCGGGCGGCGCATGCTCGCGACCGCGCGCACCGTGATCGTCGACGAGATCCACGCGCTGGCCGGCAACAAGCGCGGCAGCCATCTCGCGCTGTCGCTCGAACGCCTCGACGCGCTCGCCGGCCGCCGCCTGCCGCGCATCGGGCTGTCCGCGACGCAAAAGCCGATCGACGCGGTCGCGCGCTTTCTCGTCGGCGGCCCGGCCGACGCGCCGCCCGACTGCGCGATCGTCGACATCGGCCACGCGCGCACGCGCGATCTCGCGCTCGAACTGTCGCCGATCCCGCTCGAACCCGTGATGGCGACCGACGCGTGGGAGCGCATCTACGACCGGCTCGCGGAGCTGGCCGCCGCGCACCGCACGACGCTCGTGTTCGTCAACACGCGGCGCATGGCCGAGCGCGCCGCGCGCCATCTCGCCGACCGTCTCGGCCGCGAGGCGGTCGCGGCCCATCACGGCAGCCTCGCGAAGGAATACCGTTTCGACGCCGAGCAGCGGCTCAAGCACGGCAAGCTCACGCTGCTCGTCGCGACCGCCTCGCTCGAACTCGGGATCGACATCGGCGACGTCGACCTGGTCTGCCAGCTCGGCTCGCCGCGCGCGATCGCGCCGTTCCTGCAGCGCGTCGGCCGCTCCGGCCACCACGTCGGCGGCGTGCCCAAGGGCCGCCTGTTCCCGCTGTCGCGCGACGAGCTGGTCGAATGCGCGGCGCTGCTCGACTGCATCCGGCGCGGCGAACTCGATGCGCTGCGCATCCCGCGCGCGCCGCTCGACGTGCTCGCGCAGCAGATCGTCGCCGAAGTCGGCAGCGCGGAATGGGACGAAGGCGCGCTGTATCGCTGCCTGACCCGCGCCGCCCCCTATGCGACGCTGCCGCGCGAGCGCTTCGACGAGCTGCTCGCGATGCTCGCGACCGGCTTCACGAGCCGGCGCGGCGCGCGCGGCGCGTACCTGCATCGCGACGTGGTCGGCGGCACCGTGCGCGGGCGGCGCAACGCGCGCCTGACCGCCGTCACCTCGGGCGGCACGATTCCCGACAATGCCGACTACACGGTCCTGCTCGAACCGCAGGGCCTGACCATCGGCACCGTCAACGAGGATTTCGCGATCGAGAGCCTCGCGGGCGACGTGTTCCAGCTCGGCAACCAGTCGTACCGGATCCTGCGGGTCGAGTCGGGCCGCGTGCGCGTCGAGGATGCGCACGGGCAGATGCCGAACATCCCGTTCTGGATCGGCGAGGCGCCGGGCCGCAGCGACGAGCTGTCGCTGGGCGTCGCGCGGCTGCGCGCGCGCCTCGACGCGCTGCTCGCGCAGGGCGCGGCCCAGGCGGCGGACGACGCCGACGCGAGCCGCACGGCGCCCGCGCTGCGCTGGCTCGCCGACGATCTGGCGCTGCCCGCCGAGGCCGCGCGGCAGATCGTCGACTATCTCGCGCGCGCCCGCGCGGCGCTCGGCGCGCTGCCGACCCAGGACACGCTCGTGATGGAGCGCTTCTTCGACGAATCGGGCGGCACCCAGCTCGTGATCCACACGCCGTTCGGCAGCCGCATCAACCGCGCGTGGGGGCTCGCGTTGCGCAAGCGTTTCTGCCGCACCTTCAACTTCGAATTGCAGGCGGCCGCGACCGACGACGCGATCATCCTGTCGCTGTCGCTCGCGCACAGCTTCGTGCTCGACGAGGTGTGGCGCTACCTGCGGCCCGCGAGCGCCGAGCACGTGCTGGTCCAGGCGCTCCTCGACGCACCGCTGTTCGGCGTGCGCTGGCGCTGGAACGCCACCACCGCGCTCGCGCTGCCGCGCTACACGGGCGGCCGCAAGACCGCGCCGCAATTGCAGCGGATGAAGAGCGAGGACCTGCTCGCGACCGTCTTCCCGGATCAGGTCGCGTGCGCGGAGAACCTGGTCGGCGAGCGCGAGGTGCCGCATCATCCGCTCGTCGACCAGACCCTCGACGACTGCCTGCACGACGCGCTCGACACCGACGGCTGGCTCGCGCTGCTGCGCCGCATCGAGCGCGGCGCGATCGAACTCGTCGCGCGCGACCTGCCCGCGCCGTCGCCGCTCGCGGCCGAGATCCTCAACGCGAAGCCCTATGCGTTCCTCGACGACGCGCCGCTGGAGGAGCGCCGCACCCAGGCGGTGCGCGCGCGCCGCTGGCAGGACCCGGAGGCCGCCGACGATCTCGGCGCGCTCGACCCCGGCGCGATCGACGCGGTGCGCGACGAGGCGTGGCCGCTCGTGCGCGACGCCGATGAAATGCATGACGCGCTGCTCGGCCTCGCGTGCCTCGCGGACGCCGAGGTCGACGCGCGCGACGGCTGGCGCGGCTGGCTCGATGCGCTGGCGGCCGGCAAGCGGGCCGCGCGCGTCGCGCTCGTCGACGGCGGCGGCCTGTGGCTGCCGGCCGAGCGCGTGGCCTGCCTGCGCGCGCTTTATCCCGGCGCGCGCGTCACGCCGCCGCTCAAGCCGCCCGCCGGCTTCGACGCCGGCTGGGAACCGGCCGCCGCGCTGGTCGACGTGCTGCGCGCCCGCCTCACCGGCTTCGGCCCGCTCACCGTGCGCGCGATCGCCGCCCCGCTCGGGCTGCCGCCCGCGACGCTCGACGCCGCGCTGGCCGCGCTCGAAGCCGAGGGCTACGTGATGCGCGGCCGCTTCTCGCCCGGCGCGACCGACGACGAATGGTGCGAACGCCATCTGCTGGCCCGCATCCATCGCTACACGGTCAAGCGGCTGCGGCGCGAAATCGAACCGGTCGAGCGCGCCGACTTCATGCGCTTCCTGATCCACTGGCAGCGGGTCGCGTCCGACACGCGCGGCGCGGGGCCCGAGGCGCTCGCCGCCGTGGTCGCTCAGCTCGAAGGCTTCGAGGCCGCGGCGAGCGCGTGGGAGGAGGAACTGCTGCCGGCCCGGCTCGGCGACTACCTGACGGGCGGGCTCGACACGCTGTGCCGGTCGGGCAAGCTGGCCTGGGCGCGGATCGGCGCGGCCGCGAAAAGCGCGAGCGCGCCGGTGCGCACCACGCCGATCGTGCTGCTGCCGCGCCGCGACCTCGCGCGCTGGCAGACGCTGCACGCACCCGAGGCCGCCGTCGCGCTGTCGGCGCGCGGCTTGCGGGTGCGCGACGCGCTCGCCGCGCACGGCGCGATGTTCTTCGACGAACTGCTTGCCGACACGCACCTGCTGCCGGTCGAACTGGAAGGCGCGCTCGGCGAGCTGGTCGCGGCGGGCCTCGCGCACGCCGACAGCTTCGCGGGCCTGCGCGCGCTGCTGAAGCCGAGCGTGAAACGCGGCGGCTATCGCGCGCCGCGCACCCGGCACGGCGGCGCGCTGCTCGGCGGCATGGACGACGCGGGCCGCTGGGCGCTCGTGCAGCGGCCCGCGCCCGCCGCCGCGCCGGAACCGTCGCCCGCGCCGAACCCCGGCGCGACGCCGCGCGACACGCTCGAACACGTCGTCTGGACCTTGCTGCGCCGCTATGGCGTGCTGTGCTGGCGGCTGCTCGAACGCGAGGCCGCGTGGCTGCCGAGCTGGCGCGAGCTGCTGCGCGTCTGCCAGCGCCTGGAGGCGCGCGGCGAGATTCGCGGCGGGCGCTTCATCGCGGGGCTCGCGGGCGAGCAGTTCGCGCTGCCGGACGCGATCCCGGTGCTGCGCGAGATCCGCCGCCAGCCGCCCGACGGCCGCCTGACCTGCGTGAGCGGGGCCGATCCGCTCAATCTCGCCGGCACCCTGCTGCCCGGCGCGAAGGTGCCGGCGCTCACGGGCAACCGCGTGCTGTACCGCGACGGCGTGCCGATCGCGTCGCTGGTCGCCGGCCAGTTCGTCTACGCCGACGGCCTCGCGCCGGCCGAGCAGGAGGACGCGCGGCTGCGGCTCGCGCATCGGCGTTGAGCGCGGCCCCAAGCGCGCCGCCGCGCGATCCGCTACCATCGTCGCTCGCTTCACCCACCCCGCGCCGCCCATCGCAGGCGGCCCGCTTTCCTCAGGAGACACACCCGATGCCCCATTCCGCCGATAGCGGCGCACTCGCCGCCGCCCGGCACGCCCCCGCGTCCGGCTCGCTGACCATCGTGCAGGGCGCGGCGCTCTATGTCGGCGCGGTGCTCGGCACCGGCGTGATCGCGCTGCCCGCGCTCGCGGCCGAGGTCGCCGGGCCCGCGTCGCTGCTCGCCTGGGCCGCGCTCGTGCTGCTGTCGATTCCGCTCGCCGCGACCTTCGCCGCGCTGGGCGCGCGCTACCCCGATGCGGGCGGCGTCTCGACCTACGTGCGCAATGCCTTCGGCCCGCGCGCGGCGGCAATCGTCGGCTGGTGCTTCTACTTCGCGGTGCCGGCCGGCGCGCCCGCCGCCGCGCTGTTCGGCGGCGCCTACGTGGCGGCGATGCTGGGCGGCGGCGCCACGACCGAGATCGTCACCGCCGCGCTGCTGATCGCGACGGTCGCGGCGGCCAACGCGTACGGCGTCACCGTGTCGGGCCGCATGCAGGTCGTGCTGTCCGCGCTGCTGGTGGCCCTGCTGCTGGCCGCCGTGCTCGCCTCCGCGCCGCATGCGCGCCTCGACAACCTGCACCCCTTCGCGCCGCACGGATGGCTCGCGGTCGGCCATGCGGCGGCGCTGCTGGTCTGGAGCTTCGCGGGCTGGGAGGCGATCACGCATCTCGCCGGGGAATTCCGCCGCCCCACCCACGACCTGCCGCGCTCGACCGCCGTCGCGGTCGTGGTGGTCGGGCTGCTGTACCTGTCGGTGGCCGCCGCGAGCGTGCTGGTGCTCGGCGCGACGGCGGGCGCATCGCGCGCGCCGCTCGCCGCGCTGATCGAACGCGGGATCGGCGGCGCGGCGGGCGGACTCGCCACGGTCGCGGCGCTGCTGCTGACGCTCGGCACGATGAACGCGTACTTCGCGGGCGCGGCCAAGCTCGGCGCGGCGCTCGGCCGCGACGGCGCGCTGCCCGCCTGGTTCGCGCACGGCAGCGAGACGGGCGGCGTGCCGCGCCGCAGCCTCGCGGTGCTCGCCGCGCTGGCGGGCGGCGCGCTCGTCGCCACCGTGCTGGCGGGCGTCGGGCCGAAGCCGCTGGTGCTCGTCACGTCGGGCTGCTTCGTGCTCGTCTATGCGCTCGGCGCGGCCGCCGCGATGAAGCTGCTGCCGCGCGGCGGCTTCGCGCATCGCTGCGCGTGCATCGCGCTCGTCGCGGTGGCCGCGCTGTTCGTGACGACCGGCTGGTATCTCGCCTGGGCCCTCGGGCTCGCGGCGGCGGCGCTGCTCTACCTGCGGTTCGCGCCGCGGCGCGCGCGCTGAGGCGCGCCCGGCCCGGGGCGCGGCGCGCCGGCCGTCACGACGCGCGGCATCCGGACGCCGCCGCGCATCCCGATGCCGCGCGTCGTCCGCCCCGTCAGCGCGTGCCCGCGCTGCAGCAATACGCCAGCAGGAAGGTGGCGGTGCCCGTGGTGGTGCCGACGATGGCGCGCATGTCCGTATTCAGCTTCGACATCGCCGCCGTCACGTAGTCGGGCGCGGCCAGCGTGCCGGTGTTGAAGTCATGCACCGCCAGCGCGACGGCCTTGTTGTCCTTCGTCTTCGGCGACGCGAGCGCGCGATCCTCCTGCGCGAAGCGCTGGTCGCGCGTGGCCACCGCGCCGACCTGCCCGCTGCAGTAGCCGTGGGTGCCCGACATGATGTGGATCGTGTGGCCCTCGCCGCTCAGGCCCGCTGCGATGGTGTTCAGGGCCGCCGCCACGTCGCGGACCGAACAGGGATCGTGGAATCCCCAGATCTGTACCGCGTTGGGCGTGCCCTGGGTGATGTTGACGAGTGTTGCCATGACGCTCTCCTTGAAGGTGCTGCGATCGATCCCGCCGGCCGGACGGCGCTCGCCGCCGCCGCGCGGGCTGGATCCGCCGGCGCGCTCAACGGCTCGGCCGGCGGATGACTCAACCTTAGCGGCTCGGTCCGGCGCGCAAAATGGACCGCTCGTCACGACGCCCCGGGTGTCGTTCCTCACGGGTGCGGACTTGGGCGGGACGCGCCCGTACGCGACAATGAACGCTTCGTCCGGGACGCCGCGCGTCCCGCTCGCCCGTCCCGTTCGTCCCACTCACCGGAGCACGCCATGCAGGCACAGTGGTCCCGCGTCGACGCCTATATCGCCGATCGGCTCATCCCGTCGGATCCCGTCCTGGAACAGGTGCTCGCGGCCAACGCGGCCGCACGCCTGCCCGCGCACGACGTCGCGCCGAACCAGGGCCGCCTGCTGGCGCTGTTCGCGCGCATGATCCAGGCGCGCCGCATTCTGGAAATCGGCACGCTGGGCGGCTACAGCACGATCTGGCTCGCGCGCGCGCTGCCGCCGGGCGGCCGGGTCGTCACGCTCGAAGCCGATGCGCGGCATGCCGAGGTGGCGCGCGCCAATCTCGCGACGGCAGGCCTCGCCGACACCGTGGACGTGATCGTCGGGCCGGCGCTCGACAGCCTGCGCCGCCTGCCCGGCGACGCCCCGTTCGACCTGGTGTTCATCGACGCGGACAAGGAGAACAATCCCGCCTACCTCGACTGGGCGCTGAAGCTGTCGCGCCCCGGCACGCTGATCGTCGGCGACAACGTGGTGCGCGACGGCGAGGTCGCGAATCCGGACAGCGACGATCCGCGCGTCCACGGCGTGCGGCGGTTTTTCGATCGGATGGCGGATGAGCCGCGCCTGACGGCGACCGCGTTGCAGACCGTGGGCAGCAAGGGCTGGGACGGCTTCACGATCGCGCTGGTCGGCGAGGCGGCGTCGGGACGCTGACGGTGTCGCGCAGGCGCGCGGCGGGCCCGGTCGCGCACGGCCCGCTGCGCGGCGTATCGATCGGCGGCGGCATGCCCGCGCGGACCTGGATCTCGCGCGGCGTCAAGCAGGGCCGCCACGCGATCTTCAACGCCCGGCTCGGCTCTCGCATCAACCAGCACGTCGCGGCGTCGTGGCAGGCCAACAACCTGTTCAATCACGACGACGCCATCCGTCCGCCGAGCGCGTTCTTCAGCGTGTTCGGCGACCGGCGCGACGTGATGCCGACCGTGCGCCCGGACTTCTGACACGCGCGCGCCGCCGCCGGGCGCCGGCGGCGCCTCACGCGAGCCCCAGGTACACGACCCGGTCGCGCCCGCCGGCCTTCGCCTGGTAGAGCGCCTGGTCGGCCGCCTCGACCACCGCGCCGACCTCGGGCGCCGCCGCGCCGTGGCGCGGCTCCCACACCGAGACGCCGATGCTGACCGTGACGATGCCCGCATCCGAGCGCACGTGCGCGATGCCGAGCATGCGCACCGCGACCCGCATCCGCTGCGCGACCACCCGCGCACCGGCCGGATCGGTGTCGGGCAGCACCACCACGAACTCCTCGCCGCCGTAGCGCGCGACCACGTCGCCCGCGCGCCCCGCCTGCCCGTCGATGCAGCGCGCGACGCGCGCCAGCACCTCGTCGCCGACCTGATGGCCGTAGGCGTCGTTGTAGCGCTTGAAGTGGTCGATGTCGACGAACAGGATCGCGAGCGGCCGCTCGCCGCGCACCGCGCGCCGCCATTCGCGCTCGAGCGTCTCGTCGAGTGTGCGGCGATTGTAGAGACCCGTCAGGCTGTCGGTGCGCGCGAGCCGCGCAAGCGCGGCTTCCGCCGCCGACTTGCGCCACAGCGAGTACGCGAGGCAGATGCTCATGCCGATGAACGCCAGGCTGAACGCGCCCGTCAACACGCCGAAGCGCCACGCGCGCTCGCGCCAGTCCGCATAGGTGTCCTGCTCCGCCGTCGCGACCTGCACGATCAGCGGCACGCCTTCGAGCCGCTGGTACAGGAAGTTGCGCCGCACGCCGTCGATCGCCGAGACCTCGGTGAACGACCCCGAGCGGCCGAACTGCATGCGCCCGAACTGCCCGGTGTCGCGCAGTTCGCGGCCGAGCAGCGCGTCGTCGAACGGCGTGCGCATCACGAGCTGGCCGTTCGCGTGGAGCAGCACGATCGAACCGTGCGGGCCGACCTCGAGCCCGGCAAACAGCTGTTTGAAATACTCGAGCCGCACCACCAGCACCGCGACGCCCGCGAACCGGCCATCGCTGGCCTGCAGGCGGCGCGACAGCGCGATGCTCGGATCGCCGTCGCGCAGCCGCGCGCGATACGGCGCGCTCACGTACAGGCCCCGGTCGGACGCGTCGCGCTGGGCGGTGAAGAAATCACGGTCCGCGAAATGCATCACCGGCAACGGCTCGTCGCGCGAGGTCAGCGTGACGCGCCCCGTCTCGTCGAGCACGTAGATCATGCCGATGCACTTCGCCGCCGCACCCCGGTCGAACAGCACCTCGCGGCGGCGCGCAAGCGGCAGCGCGGCCACCCAGGGCTTGTCGACGCCCTCGACGACGCCCTGCAAGGTCAGGTCGTAGATGCGGAAATTGCGCGCGATGTCGCGTTCGATCATCAGCAAGGTATTGCGCGCGCCGTCCTGCGCGCGCTCGAAGGCGTCCGCGCGGCTGTCGCGCAGAATGGCGGCGCAGATCGACATCATGACGATCGCGACCGCCACGCCTCCGGCAATCACTGCGTAGCCCAACGGCATCCGCTGCCCTGCGCCCCGACGACTGCGCACCCCGGCATGTCTGGATTTCATGCTTGTGCTTGTATAAACAACCGCGACGCTATTTGATCGAATTGGAAACCTGCCTAGCGGGCATTATGTACGATGCGCGGCCGCCCCCCGTGCACGGCGTCGTCGGGGCCCACCCGCGGCCCCCGCGTCGCGGCGCGCATGCGCCACCGCGCGCAGCGCCTCGATCAGCGTGCGGGCCGCCGCCGACGGCTGCGTATCGGTGCGCAGGATCAGGCCGACCGGCTCGTCGGCGCCGGCCGCCGGCAGGGGCAGCAGCACCAGCGCGCCGGCCGCGAGATCGGCCCGCGCCGCGTCGCGCGGCACGAACCAGACCGCGTCGTTGTCGAGCGCGAGCGCGCGGCCGACCGAGACCGACAGCGCCTCGACGAACGATTCGAGCGGCGGCGCGCCGCTCGCGCCGAGCAGCTGATCGGCGGCCTGCCGGATCAGCGTGCCGTAAGGCGGCAATACCACCGGGTAGCCGGCGAGCCGGGCCGCCGCCGCGGGGTCCGCGGCGAGCGGATGGCCGGCCCGCACGACCGCGACGAGCGGCTCGCTGTAAAGCTGCTCGAACGTCAGCCCGACCATGCGCTCCGGCTCCGACAGCCGGCCGATCGCGCATTCGATCGCGCCCGCCTTCAGGCGCGCCAGCAGGGCCGCGTTGGCGTCGGTCGCGATCCGCACGACGAGGCGCGGCCACTGCGCGGCGAGCGCTTTCAGCAGCGGCGGCGCGAGCGCGGCCGCGACCGTCGGCAGCATGCCGATCTCGAGCGTCGCGGCCGCGCCGCCGCCGCCGCGCGCCAGCAGGCTCACGCCCTGCCGCAGCGCGAGCACGCACGCGCTCGCGTGCGGCAGGAACAGCTGCGCGTCGCGGGTCGGCTGCGCCCCCTGGCGGCTGCGCTCGAACAGCTTCACGCCCAGGATCGACTCCAGCTCCGCGATCGTCTTCGAGACGGCCGGCTGGGTGATGGAGAGGCTCTCGGCCGCCCGCTGCACGCCGCCGAACTGCGCGACCGCGAGGAAGCACTGCAGGTGCCGGAACTTGACGCGCGCGTCGGCGATACGGTTTTGCATAACGGATGGTTATACGACGATCGAAAAAACGTCATTTTGCATAACTTTCCGGATTCGCTAAAGTCAGGGCGTCCCCCATCCTTCCAATCAACCCGGAGACCCGCGATGGACGATTCCTACCTCGCGCCGCGCGACTGGCCGTCGCATCCCGCCTACCTCCACCCCGACTACCGCTCGTCGGTGAAGCGCGGCCCGACCCGGCCGCTGATTCCGCTGCGGGAAAAGCTGCGCGACCAGCATGCGCCCGTCTACGGGGCCGAGGATCTCGGCGCGCTCGACCACGATCTGACCCGCAACGCGGTGAAGAACGGCGCGCCGCTCGGCGAGCGCATCATCGTCACGGGCCGCGTGCTCGACGAGGGCGGCCGCCCGGTGCGCGACACGCTGGTCGAGATCTGGCAGGCCAACGCGGCGGGCCGCTACGTGCACAAGGTCGACCGGCACGATGCGCCGCTCGACCCGAACTTCCTCGGCGCGGGCCGCTGCCTGACCGACGCCGACGGCCGGTACCGGTTCCTGACGATCAAGCCGGGCGCGTATCCGTGGGGCAACCACCCGAACGCCTGGCGACCGAATCATATTCATTTCTCGCTGTTCGGCGATTACTTCGGCTCGCGCCTCGTCACGCAGATGTACTTTCCGGGCGATCCGCTGCTCGCGCTCGATCCGATCTTCCAGGGCACGCCCGAGGACGCGCGCGAGCGGCTGGTCTCGCGTTTCGAGATCGGCACCACCGAACCCGGCTACGCGCTCGGCTACGAATTCGACATCGTGCTGCGCGGCCGCGACGCCACCCCGCTGGAGCGTTGAACATGACGACCCTGAAACAGACGCCGTCGCAGACGGTCGGCCCGTACTTCGCCTACGGCCTCTGCCCGCAGCAGTATCACTACGATCTGACCAGCCTGTTTACCGCGACGATCGCCGCGCCCCATGCGGCGGGCGAGCACGTGCGGCTGGTCGGCCAGGTGTTCGACGGCGACGGCCAGGTGGTCGGCGACGCGGTGCTCGAATTCACCCAGGTCGACGGCGCGGGCCGCTACCCGGCCTCGCGCGCCGACGCGGCCGCGCTCGGCTTCACGGGCTTCGCGCGGGTCGGCACCGGCACCGATGCGGCGCAGCGTTATGTCGTGGAAACCGTGAAGCCCGGGCGAGGTCCGGACGGCGGCGCGCCGCACGTCGACGTCACGGTGATGATGAGAGGGATCCTGACGCACGCGTTCACGCGCGTGTATTTCGACGACGAGACCGCCGCGAACGACGCGGACCCGGTGCTCGCGCGGGTGCCGGCCGAGCGGCGCGCCACCCTGCTCGCGCGCCGCGAGCCGCAGGCCGCGGGCGGCGTGCCGGTGTACCGCTTCGACATCCACATGCAGGGCGCGCGCGAAACGGTGTTCTTCGATCTCTGACATCAAAGGCGGGAATTCAAGCGGTTGAAGAAACCTTCCGCCCGCGGCTCATCGGACGGCACATGCCGCCGGCGGCCGGTGCGCGCTGGAACGCGTGGCGCGCGTACCGGCTTGTGCCGGTCCGCGCTGCTCAGCGGATCTCGAAGCCGGACGGCGGCAAAGCCACGCCGCCGTCAACCCGTCCGCACGAGATCAGCCGCCGTGCGCGATGACGCCACGCCGCCGTCAAGCCGATTGCCGCGCATGCCGGTCAGCAGACGCAAGATGCTCGCCGTTGAGCACGGCAACCGGCCGATAACCCGCGGCGGCGCAATGCTCGCGCGCGTGCGACGGCAGGAGCCGCTGCCCCGGCGCCAGCAACCGATGCACATGAAGGCTGCGCTGATTGGGGTACGCATCGGATCGTCCCGTCGCGCGGACAAGCCGCAGCAGCCGAGACGAAAGCCGATTGTCGTGATAGGCGTTGAACGCCTGCAGCAGCGGCCCCAGCAGTGCAAGCGAATCCGCCCCGCTCGTTACCGACAGATCGTGACGAATCTCCAGCGCCCGGATGAACGCCTGCACCCGCGGAGCGACAGGCGCTGCGGGCGCGGGCGCAGGTTCGCCCGTCACGTAGTCAAGATAGACCTGCTCGCTGTAGCAGGCGCTCCGGCTGCGCGGCACACCCGGCGTGCACGCCCGGATCGTCTCGGCCACGGTTTCCAGGCGCACGCTGCCAAACGAGAACGGTTGGCCCATGTCAAATGCCGTATCGCACCGGAAATCGATGTCCAGCAGATTGGCTTCGGGCAGGATCTCGGGCGCAGCGGCATAGCCGCCGGCAATGGTGGAAACGCCGGCGTGCTGGGCTTCGAGCAACACGCGACCGAGCGATTCGACGCTGGATACCGCCGGAAAGAAAAAGACATCGATCTGTTCAAAGAACGCCCAGATCTTCTGGTAGGGCAAGTGCCCGTGATAGGCGACCGCATCCGCCGGAATGCCGCGCGCCTCCAGTTCGCGCCGAACGACCTGCATCGCGCGCGCCGCCGACCGCCCCTCGACGTGCCCCGCGACCTGCAGCGACGCCGCTCGGTCATCCCGGCGCACGGCCGCCAGGAAGTCGAGTACCTGGGCGAAGTTCTTGTCGGCGCTCACCCGTCCCAGATAGCCGATGCGCAGGCCGCGGGCGGGACGCGGCCGCGCCGGGCGGGTTGCAGGGAACGAGGTCGCGAGCGGGTAGCTCACCGCGGTGTTGCCGGCATGGAGCGATGCCGCATGATGATGGATGAAATACGCACGGCAGAATTCCGACGGAAACAGCACCAGGTCCCCGGGACGGTTCAATGGCCCGGCAAGCATCTCCTGGAAGTGGTAGCCGCCCCATGAACTGGTGCGGATGTCCCGGATGATTCGAAAGCGCCCGTCGTAACGCTCGCGCAGATAGTGGTAGAAATGGCCGTATGGTCCGGCATTGCAGACGACGACATCGTCGGGCCCCAGGCGTCGGACGAAGCGCGCGAGGTCACGTTCGTCTTGCCGCAGCAGTTCGAATACATCGTGCGGTTCCGGATGCACCCCGGCCGGTGCCGCCTGAGTCAGCAACTTGCTGGTCTCGGAATAGAAATACAGTGCGCCATTGCTCGTGCGCTGGGTACGATAGTGATTGAAAGCGACTCGCATCAGCACTCCTGGCGTCGAGCGACGTTAACGGTATCGTCAAGCAGATCCTGCAGCACCTTGCGCATCGCGACGGCCATCTGCCGCACATTGCCCCCTGCGCCGTCGAACCGGATGGGCTCGCCAAAGCGGACATGCACCCGTGCCGGCGCATAGCGCGCGCCGTTCGACTCGTACAACCGGTGTGAATCGACGATGGCGGCCGGGATGACCAACGCCCCCGTCTGAGCCGCCAGCAAACAGCAAGCCTCGCCCACGGGCGCGACGCGCGCCCCGCTCATCCCGCCTTCGGGAAACAGCGCGAGCCGCCCCTCGCGCCCCAGATAGTCCCGTGCCCGCCGGAACTCGTGCTCCGTCGCCTCCGCATCGCGCTTGTCGTGCATGAACGTCAGGTCGAACGTCCTTTCGATCCACGAGAACAGCGTCAGCTTTTCGGTCGTCACATGATCTTCGTTCGAGCTGAACGACTTGTACGCGAATGGCAGGTTGGCCATCAGCAGGTACGCATCGAAGCGCCCGCCGTGGTTCGACAGGACCAGCAATGGCCGCGCGTCGCGCGGAATGTGCTGCAACCCGGACACCTCGACGCGCGCGCCCGCGGCAAAGAGCAGCGTGCGCGCGAACAAACGCGGCAAGGCGCGGCGAAGCCGGGCGCCCAATGACGGGGCCAGACGCCTGACCATCTTGTAGCTCAGCACGAGCGGCACGGCCGGAACATGCATCGCCAGCACGCTCAGCACGAAGCGGACATGCGCCCATGTCGTGCCGGTGGGCAACACCTCGGGCCGCGGCGGCCGGAACAGCGACGGATCCTCATGCTGGTCCACCTCGGCCGCGCCGGTTTCGTTCACTCGGGCATCCCCCGTCCCGCCCGACAAACGACAGGTCAACGCGCGGGCGGTCGGCGCAGCAACGATGTCGTCGTACTTGACCGTCAGATTCAGACGCTGGCGCGACAGTGAAATCACCTTCGCCGCCCGCAGCGAGTAGCCGCCCGCGTCGAAGAAGTCGGTATCGAGTGTCAGCTCGGCATCGTCCAGCGCATCGCGCCAGATCGCGAGCATCCCTTCCAGCAAGGGCGCCTCCACCTCGCCTGGCGGCGCTGACGCCTCGACGCCCTGCGGGGCCGACAGCGCGCCTCGATCGACCTTGCCGTTCGGCGTCCGTTTGAACGCGTCCACGACGACAATCCGCGCCGGCACCATGTACGCGGGCAAATGACGCGCCAGATACTGCCGCAGCGCATGACTTTCGAGTGCGCCCCCTTGCCGGGGGCTCGCATACAGCACCAGTTGCGGTTCGTCTGCGCCATTGTCCAGGCGGCATACGGCTTGCGCGACACCGGCATGCAGGTGCGCCACGGCCTCGATTTCGCCGAGTTCGACGCGATAGCCGCGCAGCTTGACCTGATCGTCGATGCGATTGAGGAACTGCAACTGACCATAGGCGAGCTGTCGCACCACGTCGCCGGTACGGAAGAGCCGGGCGCCGTCTCCGCGCCACGGATGCGGCACGAAACGCGATGCCGTCAAGCCCGGGCGCTTCCAGTACCCGAGCGCCAGACCGGTTCCGCCGAGGTACAACTCACCCGTCTCCCCCACGCCGACCGCGTCGCCCTCGGCGTCCAGCACGTAACGCTCGACGCCTGCCAGCGGCTCGCCCAGCAAGACCCGATCGGAGCGATCGGCTCGCCATGCGGACGCCCAGACCGTTGCTTCCGTTGGGCCGTACAGGTTCCACGCGTCCGCCCCCAGGGACTGAATGTAATCGACCATGCCGCGCGGGGGCGCTTCTCCGCCGATCGCGCCGATCCGCAAAGCCGGCAGCCTCGCCTGCGCCTCCTGTATCAACCTCCATGTGCCGGGTGTCGCCTGCAGCACCGTGACCTGCTGGTCCCGGATCACCGCCGCCAGCGCGACGCCGTCGAGCCGTTGCTCACTCGTCAGCATCACGCACGACGCGGCGCTGACGAGTGGCAGGAAAACCTCCAGCGCCGCAATATCGAACGACATCGGCGTCAGATTCACGAAGCAGTCGTGACTCGTGACGGACCAGCGCCCGGTCATGTCCAACAGGAACGTATCGAGGCTCGAACGGGCAACCGCAACACCCTTGGGCATTCCGGTGGAGCCCGAGGTGTAGATCAGGTAGGCGAGCGAGCCGGACGCCGCGCGCCGCAGTCCGTGAAGCGAATCGGCGTTCGAGCGCGAATCCGGGACGCAGGCGGCGAAATCGAGCGCGCGACATCCGGCAGGCAGCGACAGCAGCGGCACGGTCCGCATCTCGACGATCACGACGCGCGCACCTGCATCGTTCAGACAGTATGCATTGCGCTCTCGCGGATACGACGGATCGAGCGGGACATAGCATGCCCCGGACAGGAGTACACCCAGCAACGCCGCGACACGATCCCGCCCCGGCTCCATGCATACGCCGACCGGCTCCCCAACCGCGATCCCCTGACCCGCGATCGCGCGCGCGACGCACAGCGCGCGCGCGAGCAGCTCGCCGTACGTGTACACCGCGCCGCCTTGCCGCAACGCCGTCCGCTCAGGCTCGCGAAGCGCATGGCGGACAAAGGCCGCGAGCCACCGGTCGCCGTCTTCGTCGGGCGGCTCCGGCGCCGGCGCGGGGAGAACGGAGGGCACGCCGGGAGCGGCCGCGGCCCCGTGGGCCAGTTCGGACAACGACGTCAGGAACGCCTGCAACAGCGCGTCGGCAGGCACGGACGCGATATGGTCGATTGCCAGCGAAAGCCGCTCGCCGTCATCGATGAAATTAACGAATTGCGGGAATGCGACATGCTCGTTCATGACCGGACGCCAGCGCAATCCGTCAAGCGAGCCCGGCGCGATATCGGCGCGTCGCTCGAGGTTGATCACCGCATCCGGTGCAATCGCGGCCAAGCGGCCGAGTCGACGGGCATCGTCGACCAGATCGGCATACGCATATTCGTCGCATTGCAGCGTGTCGAGCAGCGCTTGCTTGACCTTGGCGGCATAGGCCGGCAGGTCCGCCAGCGTTTCGCCGCAGGAAGACGCGATCAGGCAGAGATTCGAGCAATAGCCGACCAGCCCGTGCTCCTCGCGGGTCCTGCGCGCGCCGACCGGCACAGCCAGCGTGATGTCGCGCCGACCGCTGACCCGGTGCATCGCCGCACCATAGGCCGCGACCAACAGTTGGAACAAGGTCATCCCGCGTTCGCGAGCGCACCGTGCCAGGCGCTCGGCGTCGGCGGCCTCGAACACGTGGACGCATTGATGCGCACGCCACGGGTCCTGCCCCCCGGCCGTCCCGCCGAGCTCGCCGACCGCCGCGCCGACCACATCCCGCTCGATGAAGCGCGTCCGCAGGCGTGCGCCGATCGCTCGGTACGCATCCGAGCGCCTCGCTTCGCGCCGCCGGGCGACGACGCGGCGAAACAGCGGCGCCGGTTCGATATCGGCCGTCGGCGGCGCATCGTAGAAGCGCAGCAGATCTTCCAGCACGATGCCCGCGGACCAGCCGTCGACGAGCAGGTGGTGCATGAGCAGCAACAGCACGCTGCGACCGTCGTCGAGCCCGATCAGGTATGCCCGTATCGGATACTCGCGATAGGGATCGAAACGATGCCGCAGCAGTTCCGCCAGCGTTCGATCGAGCGTCGGCGCCTCGATGCTCAGGCATTGCAGGGCCGGCTCGGCCTGGGTCGCGATCCGCAACGTCGGCTCCGCACCGACCGCCACTTGCATCCGCAATGCCTCGTGCCGCTCGACGACTGCCTGGAAGGCGCGCTCCAGTCGCCCGGCATCGACCCGGCCGGCAATCTCGATCGCCACGGGCACGTTGTAGGCCGACCATCGAGGATCGTCGAGATCGAACAACGCAAGCAACTGCACCTGCTCGGTACTGAGCGCGACCGGCTCTTCCGCCGCCGGCGTCGACCGCGCCCCCCGGTTGCCGCTCGCCCCCGATGGTCCGCTGCCCGGGTCGACGCCGAGAAAACCGTGCTCGGCCAGCTCGCCGACGACCTCGCCAAAGGTCGTGGCGGCCTGTTCAAGCTCCGCATCGTCGTGCGCATGCGACAGGAAGCAATTCCGCCCTTCCCAGATATAAAGCCCTCGGTTGATCAGCCCATAGTGCAGCAACTCGATGTCCGGCAACTGGGGAATGCGAAACAGCGAGCCACAGTGGGCGACGTGCAGGTCGACGCCCAACGCCGCCGTAGCGGCATTGACGCGTTCGACAAAGCGCGTGGTCTTGGCATTGGTCTCGGTGACAATGGCTTCGCCCTCGGACTTCAGGCGCTCGAGCACCACCTTGGCGGCCTGCATCGCGAGCGGATGCTTGCAGAACGTCCCGGCGAAAAACGTCATCGGCACGGCGGGATACGAATCGTCCCTGTATGACCAGGCACCGCCGTCGATGTGATCCAGATAACGCGCCGCGCCCGCCACCATGCCGATCGGCAGGCCGCCGCCGACGATTTTTCCGTAGGCGGCCAGATCCGCTTCGATCCCGTAGTGGCCCTGGCCGCCTCGCAAATGAATGCGAAAGCCGTTGAGCACTTCGTCGAACACGAGCGCGATCCCCGTCGCGCGAGTCAGCGCGCGCAATGCGTGGAGAAACGCCCTGGGTTGCAACGACGGGTTGCGGCTTTGCACCGGCTCGACCAACACCGCGGCGATCTGGTCGGCGTGACGGCGCACGAAGTCCAGCGACTCGGCCGCGCCGTAGTCGAGCACCACGACGTCCTCGATCTGGCGCGGCGTGATGCCGGGGGCGAACGGCAACGCGCTGCGCTCGCCAGGGCGCGCCATGACCGTATCGGCCGTGCCATGATACGAGCCGGCGAACAATACGACCCACGGGCGTCCGGTCGCCGCGCGCGCGAGGCGCACCGCGAGCATGACCGCCTCGGAACCCGTGTTCGCGAAGGTTGCCCGCTCATGACCCGTGATCTCGCACAACAGGCCGGCCACCTCGCCCGCCAGGCTGCTTTGCGGACCCAGCGAATAGCCTTGATCGACGCCCACCCGCAGCGCCTTCGCGACGAAGGGGGCGTTGTGCCCGAAGAGCGCGACCCCAAAGCCCATCGTCAGGTCGAGATAGCGGTGGTCGTCGATGTCCCAGATGTGTGCGCCAAGTGCGCGCTCCGAGACGATCGGATAGACCAGTTCCTTCGTGCCCAGCCGGAACCCCGACACCATCCGATTGTCCGCGAGGCGCAGGCGATGTGCGTCGGCGTACGCTTTCGAACGCGAGGTCCGGCGGTTGTACTGCTCGGCGAACTGCCGCAGATAAGCGTCCTGGCGGCTGGTGCGCGACGCTTTCTCGACGCCCTTCCCCGACTGAAACGGCATGAGCGCAACTGCGCGGGATGCGACGACGGGCGGCGCGGCGCGTTCGGCGGAGGCGCGCTGCGCGGCAGGCGCCGGCGTCATCGGCACGTCGGCGGACGCCTGGCCGAGCGCCGCGAGTTGACGATCGATGATGCGCGATACGGTATCGAGTTGATGCTGAAACAGCGCTCGGAACGATTCGGCGTTGGCGGGCGCCGCGCGCCACGCGTCGACTGCCTCATGCGGCGCAAGACTCGGTGGAGCGTTCCCGATCGAAGCCGCGCCGGCCGCGTCGATCGCCTGCGCCGCATCGAGGCGCGCCGCGATTCGATGGACCGTATTGAGTTCGCCGAAGAACTCGGAGACCGACAAACGAACGCCGAAGCGGGATTCGATGAAGTCGATCGCGCCCATCAGCATCAGCGAGTCGATGCCGAGATCCAGGAGATTGGCATCGCGGTCTATCCGCTCCTCCGGCACGCGCAGCGCCTTGGCAAGTTCAGCGGCAATCGCATTGGCGATGCTCGGATCGCGGGTCGGCTCACTCATATTGGACACCGGTAGAGGTTGGGATTGAGGCCCGGCAGGCTGCCCTTCATGCAAGCCGGGCTTCCAGTAGCGGCGCTGTTCGAATGGATAGCCGGGAACATCCACGCGGCGCCAGCCGAACGGCCGGCCGAACGCCTTCCAGTCGAATTCGACACCCTGTTCGAACGCGCGCCCGATCATCGCGAGCAAGCCCTCCCAGGCCTCCGTTCGCGCGGGTGCGACACTGACGGCCTGAGCGCTCGACAAGCCGTTCTCGCATGCCAGGGCGGTGAGCGCGGAGCCGGGGCCGAGCTCGATCACGCAGTCCGGGTCGAGTTCCGCAACGCGCGCATGGACCTTGTCGAAACGGACCGTCCGGCGCGCGTGCGTCATCCAGTAATCCGCATCGAGCACGGTCCCGGCGGGCAGGATCTCGCCGCTCAGATCCGAAATCAGTGCGGTATGGGTCGGTTTGGCCTGAACCCGGGAAAGTGCGCCGGCGAACTGCGCGATGGCTTCGTCCATTGCGCGGGAATGAAACCCATACCGAGGATTCAGGACCCGGCTCGACAAACCCGCCGCCGTCAAGGTTTCGTGACAGGCATCGACATGGGCCGCGACGCCCGCGATGACGAGCTGGTGTGCGGCATTGACTGCCGCGATATCGACCCGTTCACCCTGCTCGCCCAATACGGCCGCGACGCGCTCGGGGTCCGCGCGCACGACGATCATTCGGCTCTGGTCCGCCGCGCGCTCGAAGCAACGGCCGCGTTCGACGACCAGCTCGACCGCATGTTCGAGCGACCAGCAGCCTGCCCTGCAGGCAGCCACATAGGCGCCCAGGCTGTGGCCGGTCAGGTAGGGCTCGATACCGGGAAACCACCGGGTCAGACATTCGGCGAAGCTCCACTCGAGGCAGAACAACGCGGGTTGGGCAAGCGAGGTGTTTCGCAGGGGCTCGTGATCGTCGCCCAGCAGGAGCGGCAGCAGCGGCTGCCCGAGACAAGCGTCGGCCACCGCGCAGGCCCGATCCAGCGCACGCCTGAAATCGGGGCTGAACTCGTACCACGCACGCGCCATCCCCGGCCGCTGCGCGCCCTGGCCCGGGAACTGCCACACCACGCGGCCGGCGCGCGAACCCGTGCGCGACAGCCGGGCTTGAACGACGGCCCCCGCCGCCAGACGCGCGAGTTCGGCGCACAATTCCTGATCGTCGGCGGCCAGCACGGCCTTGCGATGCGCCCATGCCTCGCGCTCGGCGTTCCACGTATGACACACGTCCGAAGCCGCCGCGCCGGCCCGCAGGCACTCGACCAGGCGGGCCGCCACCGGCCCGAGGTCAGCGGGTTCGCGGGCCGAAAGCAGTAGCAGGCGCCCTTTTTCACGCAACAGACCCGCGCGCTTCATCTGCCGCGGCGCCGACGACAGGATCGCGTGCGCATTGGTACCGCCAAATCCGAACGAGCTGATCGACGCATGCCAAATCGCCCCACCGGCGCCGGCTGCCGGCAGGGGCTCCGCGCCGTCGGGACATCGCAGCAGCGCGGCATACGCGTCGGCCGCCTGATTCAGGCCGGTCGGCAGCCGCAGCGGCGGCGCCGTGCGGTGCCGCAGCACCAGGATCGCCTTGATCAGCCCCGCCATGCCCGCCGCAGCCTCGAGATGTCCGAGGTTGGCCTTGATGGAACCGATAGGCAGCGGACGCCCGTCACGCGCAGCGAGCAGCGACTCCGCGATTGCGCCGAGTTCGATCGCGTCCCCCAGTCGCGTGCCGGTGCCATGACACTCGAGATAATCGATGTCGCGCGGCGTGAGCCCTGCGTTGGCCAGCGCCTCCCGGACCACCGTGACCTGCGCCTCGCGGTTGGGCGCGAGAAGCCCGTTGCTTCTTCCGTCCTGGTTGACAGCGGTCGCGCGCAGGATGGCCAGCGCCGCGCCCGGCTCGCCGTCGTCCTGGCGGCGCATGACCACCACGCCGCACCCCTCGCCTCGCACGTAGCCGTCGGCGCTGTTGTCGAACGCCTTGCAGCGCCCGTCGGGCGCCAGCATCCCGGCGCGGCGAAACGCATGCTGCAGGTCGGGATCGAGAATCACGTTCACGCCGCCGACGATCGCCAGATCGCATTCCCGCTCAGCAAGGCTGCGCGCCGCGACATGCAGCGCGACGAGCGACGACGAGCAGGCTGTGTCGATGGCGAGGCTGGGCCCGTTCAGCCCCAGCACGTACGAGATGCGGTTCGCAGCAATGCTGTGCGCGGCGCCGGCAGCCGCGTAGACGGTTGTGCCTTCAGCGTCGGTCGCACGCGTACGCGCGTAATCGCAGGAGCTGATGCCGACGAACACCCCCGTGCGCGACGCCTTCAACGCGCGCGGCCGTATTCCCGCGTTCTCCAGCGCCTCCCAGGCGACTTCGAGCAATAGACGCTGCTGCGGGTCGACATCGGCGGCCTCGGCCGGTGAGATGCCGAAGAATCCGGCGTCGAAACCGTCGATCGCGTCCAGCAGGCCGGCCTGCTCGTCGTCGGGGCAAGCGGGCCAGCGCCGTTCCGCCACGGGCTTGATCGCATGACCGCCCGTCGAGAGAAGCGTCCACAATGCCGCCGTATCGGCGGCCCCCGGGAATCGACAAGCCATGCCCACGACCGCCAACGGCGCAGCCGCGCCGCTCGTGACTTCATGCGGTTTCGGCGCGGCGCTCGGGACGACGCGACCGGCCTTGACGCCGGAAAGCGCTGCGCTGAGCTGGTCGATCGACGGATGATCCCAGAAGACCGTCGGCGCAACCGGCCGGCCCAGCCACGCCTCGAGGCGTGCAGCGAGTTCGACGCTATCGAGCGAACCGAGTCCCAGCGACGCGAATGTCGCCGCCGGATCGATATCCGCTTCCGCGCACTTCTTGAACTGCGCAAGACTCGTGGTCAGGTGAGATCGAATGTCGTCGCGTGAATCGTTCATCGTTGCATCAGTCGTCGAATGCGTTTCCAGTCACCGCGGAATCCGCGGCACATGCGCGTTTGCGCGGGCCATGGCCGCGGCGGGACTTTGCCGCAGCCGCGTGCGCCTCTAACGGCGAAATAGCCGCAAGCTCGCGTCGATGGTCAAGCGACGAAACACCGGCGCGTCGACGTACCGACGCATCAGTTCGCCCTGCCGTTGGCGCACCCCGGCCTCGGTCAGAAAAAAACCGGCGACCGTGAAACGCGGCGCCTCGGCCGATGCGTCCACGGAACTGACCCGATGCGGCGTGCCGCCCTTGATAAAGACGAGCCGATTCGGTTTCGGATAAAAGAACGTGCCGCGATCGAGACCGTCGATCTTTTGCGCGCGAGAGAGTTGCCTCAGATCGGGCAGCGGCGCGGGCTGGACGCACAGTTCGCCGCCCCAGTTCGCGTCCCACATCGCCGACGCGTAGAACACGAAGGCCCCGCTATACACCTCCGTGTCCCGGTGCCAGAGCAGGCCCGCGCCCGTGTTGGAACGATAGAAATCGCGCGTGTAGCCGAACCAGCGATCGTCCATCTTCCCCACGACCGGTTCGAACAGGTGCGCCAGCGTGCTGAACCGATTCGTGACCAGATCGGCGGCATTTCCCGCCGGCACCGCCTGCACGACCCGCCCGCGCGCCGTCTCCCGTGCCAGATCCGGCGCGAGCGTCTTGCCGGTGGACGTGAGATGAATGCTGCTGTTCAGCGCGTAGCGCACGTTCTTGCCGATGAAATTGATGCGGCCAGGAAAGCGGCGCGCCGCGATGTATTTCGACACCACGTCGAATTGCTCCGGCTCGAGGAAATCGTCGATGACCAGCAAGTGGTCTGTCGAATAGGTCGCCTTCATGATGTCAGTGCCTCGTTGGATTCGCCGTATAACAGGCGCTATTCAATGTTCGGAGCGCGTTCGTCGTCGCGAACCGGATAGACGTCGGATGCGCCACGCCCCTGCTCCGGACGCGGAGATCCGTTGCGTTCGACGGAGTGAATCCGTCCTGCATCCATCCGGACGAGCAGATCAGCGCGATGATGGAATCGATCGTCATGCGAGATAACGAAGATCGTTTTGCCTTCGGCGCGGAGCCTGGGCAAGAACGTCTCGTAGAAATACGCCCTGAATTCCGGATCCTGGTCGGCGGTCCACTCGTCGAAGAAGTGGATCGGCTTGTCCTCGCTCAGCGCCAGCGCCAGCGCGAGGCGTTTGCACTGCCCTTGCGACAGGGCCTTTACATCGAGCCGCCCGTTGCGCTGCATGCGCGGCGCGAGCTTCAATTCGCGCACCAGGCCGTCGAAGCGCCAACGCGAGCCCGTATCCAGCGCGGCCGGGTCGCGCGCGAACAAATACGCATCGCTGAACACCGCATTGAACTGGTCGCGATAGGCAGGAAAATCGTCGGAGACCGGCTGGCCGTCGAGCAGGATCTCGCCGTTCGTCGGGACGTAGAGTCCCATGATGATCTTGGACAAGGTGGTTTTGCCCGAGCCGTTGCCGCCGACGATGAAGACCAGATCTCCTCGCTCGACAACCAGCCCGACGTCCCGCAGGCCGAAGCGATGGTCGCCGTCCGCGTCATATCGGAAGCCGACATGACGCAATTCCAGGTGCCGCCAGTCGGCCGGAAAAGCCGCGCCGCCTCGCGGTTTCCTCTGCTCGGCTTCGCGGCCCAGACGCCCCTGAAGCTCCCTGATGCGCCGGAGCGCGACCATCGCCTCGCCCAGCACCGGCAGACGCATGATCGCGTTCTGGATCGGCATATTGAGAAACAACAGGGTGAGGACGAAACTCATGGCCAGGGCGGGATCGAAACCGCCATATATCCGGTGGACGAACGCCGTGACGCCGATCAGCAGGAAAAAAGCAATGGCGCTCACCAGTCCCGCATTCTGCTGACGCACCTTGACATCGATCAAGGCCGAGGTGGCGCGGTCGAGTGACGAAAATAGATCGTCATGCATGAATCGCACGGAGAATCGACTGTCCAGCTTCAATTCCTTCGCGCCGCGAATCAGATCCTCACTGAAACCAAAAAATTCATCATTGATTTCAAACGCGCGCCCGAGCGGCTTCGACAACCGGTTCAAATAAATCTGATAGAGAACGACCGTGGCGACGATGACGATGCATACGGCGGCGGCGGCTTGCGCCGACAACATGAAAAGATAGACGAGCCCCCCAATGACCGTGACGACGGAGGCGATGACGGCGATCAGGCTCGACAGGGCAGCCGCGACGATATTCGCGTCGCGCCCCATCACCGCCTGCTTGAGGTGATGAGACACCCGTTCGCTGTCGATCAAGGGCGCGCGAAACAACTGTTCGGCAAAGCGCCGCCGAACCGCCGCCGCGGCCAACTCGCTGATGCGCACGACGCTGATCTGCAGATATCCCAACACCAGGAGATAAAGCAGCACGCCCAGCAGGAATTGCCAGAAATGCCATGGCAAATCGACCTGCGAGGCGTGCCGCAGCGTCTCGCCGACCAGGGACACGAGTGCGATGTTCAGCGCACCGCTCGCCACCGCGGATATTGAAAGCGCAGCAAGGCTTATCCGCCTGGTACCGGTAAGCAACAGGAAGTCGTTTACTTTGGAAAGCATGAAAACCTTCGGCATACCGGCCCGTCGGTGATTTCCACCGAACGCAACAAGAGATGAGCGCCCCTCGAATAATAAGCGTGACTTATATTAAGAGGAATTTTGGCAAAAACATCAACACCTGCTCCAGCACATCCCGGTAATGAAAGACGCTTCTTTTCGGATGACTAGGATGCGCCGTCCATGGCAAGCCTCAGGCTGCGCGGCCGCATATCGACCCAGACTTCTTCGATATAGGCCAGGCACTCGGCCTTCACCCCCCGCTTTCCCGCCTCACGCCAGCCAGGCGGCAATTCACGCTCGGACGGCCAGATGGAATACTGCTCTTCATCATTCATCACGACGACATATTCACGCGTATCTTCGTATTCTGCTGTCATACGACCTCCCAAGGTGACGATCAATTGTACAAGGATTCGATTGAGATTAAATCTCTTTAAAGAAAAATTTCCAAATCCCGATCAAATAGCAAGATCAAAATCCTCATCCAGATAATGAGGGGATTTCAGATGCGCGAGTTTCTCCAATGCAACGTCGTGCGCATTGGCGACTGTATTTGCCCAACGGTGCATTTTCTCGATGAGGTTGATTGCCGTTTCTCGACGATAAACATCGGTGGCGTACTCGATGCTGATCCTCCAGTCGTCGGCGATCGGCACTACCTCGACTTTCAGATCGAACAGGCTGCGCCGCACTTCCTGCGGACACGCCAGAACCTGCGGCTCGTCGCCTGCCGCCTCGGCTTCCGGCGGCTCGTCGTGGATGGTCTGCACGATCAACAGCAGATCGAACGGCAAGGTTCGGGCCCGCGAGTCGGCCGGCGCTTCGTCGACGACGAGATTGAAAGGGTAGTCCTGATGGTCGAACGCGGTGGCCGCCCGGTCGCGCACGGCATCCAGCAGCTGCACGAAACTCCATGACGGATCGATCGGGCAAACCAGCGTCAGCGTGTTGACGAAGAAGCCGACCGTTTCGTCGACGTCGCGATGATGACGGCCGGATGCCACGGTCCCGATCGAAAAGCGAGCGTCGCCCGTCCACTCATGCAATGCGCACAGCAGCAACCCCAAGGTCAATGTGAAGTCGGTTGCGTGCGCAGCCGTCGCGAGCTCACGCAAGCGGCGCACGACGTCCGCAGATAAACGGTCATGCACGATCGCGCCTCGGTAGCTGGGGCGGCGCGGTCGGACCACATCCGTGGGCAACGGCCGGCACGCCCGCGCCTCACGCAGCAGCGCGCGTTGATAGTCGCGGTCGGCGTCGAAGCCGCCTTCCTCGATCAGCCGGTTATGCCACGCGGCGAAATCGCGGTATTGCACGCGCGGCGGGGCGGCATGCGCCGTCTGCCCCCGCAGCGCCGCCCGATAGGCGCGCGCGATGTCGTTGCCCAGCAGGGACATCGACCAACCATCGACCACGATATGGTGCATGCTCAGGCAGAAGCGATGCTGTGCGGCCGCCCCCCGTACGCATACCGCCCGCAGCAGCGGACCGCGGCTGAGATCGAACGGCGTATTCAGCGCTTGCTGGAGCACCTGGTCGGCGATTCGATCAAGCGACGCGTCGTCGTCCGCGACAAGCGTCGACACCGATGCGGGCATCTCCGCATGAACCACTTGCACGTAATCGCCTTCGTGCATGTGGTAAGTCGTTCTCAGGATTTCATGCCGTGCAGTGACGAACTCGAACGCAGCCCGCATCGCGACCTCGTCCAACGTCCCCATCCATTCGAACTTGTAGGCCTGCACATAGGCCAGCGCATCCATCTGGTCCGTCAAGAGAATACGCCGTTGCGCGTGCGATACCGGATAGAACGGGCGGGCCGGCTGACGCTCGATCGGCGGCAGCGCGGCACGGCGCGTCGCGCGGATATTCTTGGCGATGTCGCCGATGGTCGGCCCGAGGAACAGTTGCTTGACGCCGAGTCGAACGCCGAATTCCAACTCGATGGCGGCAAGCAGGCGCGTCGCGCTAAGCGAATGCCCTCCGGACATGAAAAAGTCCTGATCCGTGCCTTGGACCGGCACGCCGAGGATGCGAGCGAACAGAAGAGCGACCCGTTCCTCGAACGTGTCGGCCAAACGTCCCGACGACATGTCGGTCTCGCCCGCACGGGAAGGCGCGGGCAGCGCGCGCCGGTCGAGCTTGCCGTGCGCGGTCAGCGGCATCGCCTCCAGCCGGACCCACTGCTG
>NZ_JBXAPG010000059.1:0-38678 GCF_058803765.1 Burkholderia sp. GW821-FHT14F03 | reverse complement strand
GTGCTGTTCGTCGTCGACAAGCCCGTCGACAGCGACGAAATACCGGTTGACGTCGAAGTGGACAACGACGTGATCGAACTATTCGCCGACGACAAACCCGTCGACGTCGACGTCGACAACGACGTAACCGTGCTGTTCGTCGTGGACAAACCCGTCGACAGCGATGAAATACCGGTTGACGTCGAAGTGGACAGCGACGTGATCGAGCTGTTCGCCGACGACAGACCCGTCGAAGTCGATGTCGACAACGACTTCACGGTACTGTTGGTCGTGGACAAGCCAGTCGACGTCGAGGTGGACAGCGACGTGATCGAGCTGTTCGCCGACGACAAACCCGTCGAGGTCGAAGTCGACAACGACGTCACGGTGCTGTTCGTCGTGGACAAGCCGGTCGACAGCGATGAAATCCCGGTCGACGTGGACGTCGACAGCGAAGTGATGGTGGAACCTATCGTACTGGCGACCGAATACAGTTCGCTGCCGTTTACCGCATCGGTACTGGTCGCGCTAATCAGGCCTGCTGCGACATTTTGTATGCGCCGCTCATTGCCCGCACTCCCTACGCTCACAACACCGGCGGTACCGCTCGTACCGGCAAACGATCCATAAGTCACACTTCCTATCGTCGCGCTGCTGACCGTGTCCGTCCCGCCAGTGGCGGCGGATGCCGTGCCGGTCGTGACGGAGTTGTAGCCGAGGGCGACCGAGCCTGTGGTAGCTGCGGTGGAACCTGCGCCTATGGCTACAGAATTGGTCCCGGTGGCACTGGAATACCCCCCGTATGCACTGGTGCTGAGACCGGAAGCGAGAGCTCCAACACCAACAGCTACGGCGCTAGTATTGGACGCCGTGGCAGCCGAGCCAATTGCCACGGCCTGATAACCGCTGGCGTTGGCGATGTAGGTGGTGTTGGAACCGATCGCTATGGCATTGCCGCCACTCGCCGAAGCCCATGCAGCATTATTCACGTACTGCGCATGAGCATCATGCGTCAGTGCGCCCAAGGCCACTGCAGCCAGGGCAATGCAATGAACGACCTTTGATTTCTTCGGCTTGCCTCTGGCAGAGTCAAGTTCCGATACGGCAACCCACGCCCCCAGCGACTCATTCCAGATCGCCCGATATGACTTATTCATTTGCATTACCCCATCTGCTCATGCGCCGTCTCGCAATTCAGGCGTGGATGACTCGTTTCGCACATAAAAAATCACGCGAGCGACAAGTCTCGAAGATTTTAATTTTCATTCCCAACACCCCACCCTCAAAGGCAGATTTTCGGATATAAAATTCAATGTGCGACTACAGCCTTCATCGGTCCCAGCAAAACACAACAACTAATATTATTTTATTTATCAAACTAAATTCTATATAAATTAGTTCACATTTCAAAACAACATTGAAAATTTTTGTCACAGAAATTATAAGAAATGTAAATTCCAGAAGGCGAACCGAAATTTCGTCTGCCCCCCTCGCGTGGCAAGCGTATAAACTGAAAGAGAATTGACAGTTAGCAAAGATGTCACCGATTAAAAGGTCAGAAGAAATGTCAATGATCAGCACATTGGCAACCTCAAGGGTGGTGGAGTGATTCAATCCGACATCATGAAAATGTTCATCGTGCGCGACTTGCCGACTACGCATCGGATTCATTGCACTGCCGTCCATTTATGCATCATTTTTTAATCAAAAAATAACGACATCACGAACACGGGCCGCAATTCGACCGATAATCCACGCAATCAACCGCCTCGAGTTCATTTCATCGATGATCAAATGGCACTGTCAGGCTGTCATCCCCCGGGAGAATTGAAAGGCCAAGCGGCGGCACCGCCGAGTGCTGTATCGGACTCGAAACATCGTCGAACGCCTCTTCAATTGCACCAAACATTTTCGTCACGTCACCACTCGATACGACAAGCTCGCGCGCAACTATCTCGCCTTCGTTGCGCTTGCCGGTGCCTTTGGGCGCTTGTGAGGATGTGAACAGAACCTAACGACATATTCGGAGCGCTCGATCCTCGCCGCCGTAGTCGAACCGGGCTCGCTGACGGCAGCCGCCGATCGGCTCAATCGCAGTCAATCCGCGATCAGCCACGCGTTGACCGAGCTGGAGGACATCATGCAGGTCAAGCTGCTCATACGCGACCGGCAACCGGTCGCCCTGACCGCCGCGGGCGAGCGTCTGTGGCCGTACGTTCGCAACGTCGTGCGGGAAGCGCAGACGCTGCGTCAGCAGTTCAGCCTGTCGCGAGGCAAGCTCGAGGGGCGGCTGATCGTCGCGTCGCTGCCGAGCGTATCCCTGACGTTCGTCGTGCCCGCGCTTGAAGCGTTGAAAGCGCTGCATCCGGGCGTGTCGGCCGTGCTGCTCGAAGGCACCGATGCGGAAGTCGAAGGATGGATCGAGGATGGCACCGCCGACGTGGGCGTCGTGGCCGGCGCGAAAACGTTCACTCACCATTTGCCGCTGCTCGAAGAGAATTTCGTCGCAGTCGCGGCAGCCGGTACGTTCGACGGCCGCAAGCGCGTGTCGACGAAGCAGTTGTCCGCGCTGCCGTTTATTTTCTCGAACGCGGGTTGCGGGCCGTTGATCGCGGATTATTTCGCGCAAAGCGGCATGCCGCTGCGCGCCGCCTTCAACGTGGTCGAAATGCACACCATTCTGTCCTGGCTACTGATACAGCGCTGGCTCATGGGAACCGTTCTTGCGGGGCTTGCCGTGAGAATGGCTTTCGAAGCGCGAAACTAAGCCGACGGGACGGCTCAGACGGCACGGATCGGCGAGCGCCTTCCTTGGGAGCGATCGCCGCAGGCCACCTCCTCGCCCGGGTCGCCATCCATGCGCGCCTTGAGGATGCGAGAGGCCCGATGTCGTTTCAACCCGGCCCGTCTGCCGCTACGGGCCCACTTTCGCACTCATCCCGCCGTCCGCCATGACGACCGATCCAACCATGAAGCTGGCGCGCGCGGACGCGAGAAAGAGCACAATTTCCGCAATTTCCCTCGGATCGGCGCGCTTCATCCGTGAGCCGCCAGCGCGGCGATGCCGTCGCCGTCCGCGACGACCGTGATCCGCGCCGGATTGACGGCGGCCGCCGCGGCGGCGCGCGTCGGCTCTGAGAGCCCCTCGCGGTTCAGCCGAGAATTCAAGCGTTTGTTCGGCCGCGCACCGACGCAGGAAGCCGAGCAGATGAAGGCCGCGTCGCCTGGTCCGAACCGATGCGCCGAACGGAATCGGCGTAACGTCGGGCTTTCCGGCGCAAGCGCGCCGTCCGGCGACCTGCGCCACGTTCCCGAATCAGACGGGAAGCGACCTCGCGAGCATCGATGCCTCGATGACGGCATTGCACCTTGCCGCCGCCCTCAAATCCGCCCGCCGGGCACGAACACCGCGCGACGAATGCTGTCGATCTCCCCCCAACGCGCCCCGACGTCCGCGAGCGGAATCGCCTCGGTCGCAATCCGCAACCCCGCCGTCGCCGTGGCCTCGAACACCTGCCGCATCGCATGCAGGACGCCCGACAGCGAAAGGCTGCCGATACCGCTGCCGAGCAGGGAAATCGGCGCGGCGCGCAACGCGGCGGCCGGCAGCAGGATCTCGCCGCCGCCGAGCGCGCCGATCTGCACGAATCGCAGCGGCGCATCCTCGGCCAGCGTGCGCGCCGCCGTCGTCAGCAAGGACAGCGCACTCGGCCCCCACACATAATCCAGCACCACGTCGACGCCTTCCCGATACTGCGCCTCGAACGCGCGGCTCAACGCGTCCGCGTCCTGCCGCAACGAAACGACGACGTCCGCCCCAACCTCCTTCAGCGATTCGAGCACGCCCGCGTCACGGCCGGTCGCGATGATCCGTCCGGCACCCAGATGCCTGGCGATCTGCACCGCCAACCGCCCCGACGTCCCCGTCGCGCCGTTGACCAGCACGGTCTCGCCCGCCGCGAACTTCGCGCGTTCGACGAGCGCCGCCCACGACGACATGCCGGGAATGGCGATCGCGGCGGCCGTGACGTCGTCGATGGTGTCCGGCAGCGGGACGCAATGGGCGTCGGGAACGAGACACTGCTCCGCCATCGCGCCGTACGGCGCGCGAGGCCAGAAGAAATACACGCGCCGACCGCTGTTCGCGTCCCGCCCCGCGCCGTCGAGCCCCGCCACGAACGGAAACGCGCCGGACGACGAATAGTGCGAGCCCGACGCCTTGGAGCGCGTCACGTGACTGAGCGCGGACGCGGCGACTTCGACGATGCGATGGCCGGGAAGCGGATCGGGGCGATCGAAATCGGTGTAAACGGGCGCTGCGCCCGCCGCTTTGACGACTGCTGCTTTCATGAGGAATCCTTGAGCTTGAATGGATACGATGGCGCGCGTCGGCGCAGGTCGCCGGGCCAAGCGCCGGCCCGTCCGCGCGAACGGAAGTCACGCATCCGTCGACTCGAGCCGACGCGGCGATCGAGAGAAGCGGCAACCGCCCCCTTGCGAAGCCTCGCGCCGTTCCAATCGGCCTGGTCAATGCAATCGTCGAGCGCCTGTCCGGCCGGCGACATGTTCGACGCCAAGACCGCGACGGGGAACCAGTCTACTGATGCGGAATCGGCCCGTCTCCGGTATAAAGGTCACTCGATCCTGTCTTCCGGCCATGCAAACCCGTATCATCCGACCCGATCTCGTGTTGTCGCCCGATGGCCCGTTCCTCGCCGCGGCGGAACTGACTCAGCGCGAAGCGCGCACGACGTCGCCGCACAGTCATCCGCGCGGCCAGCTCATGGGCGCGCTGAGCGGGCTCGTCTCGGTCGGCCTCGACGCGCAGCAGTGGGTCGTGCCCGCCACCCACGCGATCTGGATTCCGCCGCACTGCGTCCACTCGATCCGTTCCTACGGCCCCTTCTCCGGCTGGAGCGTGTTCATCGCCGAGCCGCGCTGCGAACGCTTGCCGCGGGAATCCCGAGCGATCAGGACCACGCCCCTGCTGCGCGAGAGCGTCAGACGCGCCGCGACCTGGCCCGGCGTCGATCTCGATCCGGCGCAAACGCGCATCGCGGAGGTCATCGTCGACGAACTGGCCGCGTCGAAGCCGGAATCGCTCGGTCTGCCGAGCCCGCGCGATCCACGGCTCGTCCGCATCACGGACGCCCTGGCGAGCGACCTGTCGGACAACCGCCGGCTCGAGGAATGGGCAGGCTGGGCCGGGATCGCGCCGCGCACGCTCAGCCGTCGCTTCATGGCGGAGACCGGCATGACTTTCGCGCAGTGGCGTCAGCAGGCGCGCCTGCTGCGCGCGCTCGAACGGGTCGCGGACGGGGCGCCCGTCACCACCATCGCGCTCGATCTCGGTTACGACAACGTCAGCGCGTTCATCGACATGTTCCGCCGCGCCCTGGGCACGACGCCCGGGCGATATCTCGCCGCCGATGCGCGGGAGAGCCGCGCCGAGGAATGACGGCGGGCTTCGGGTAGCGGGATCGCGCCGCCCCACCGTTCCGCCCGCGATTACGCGGCGCTTCGCGACCGCGCCGATGCTCAGGCGTCAAACGCAGGCCGCGCGCGCCGCGACACAGGCATCGCAGCACGCGCCGCGACGCCGAAGCGGCATCAACGCGCAATGAACACGCCCGAACTCGGGCAGGTCCCCTGCACGTTCCCATCGGTCACGAGCGACGCCGCGCTCGGGAACTGCGCGGCCGCGCTCGTCTTCACCGAAATCCACGCCTCGGTGAAATAGCTGACGCCGTTCGCCTTCGTGCACTTGAGCGACACCGCGTTGCGCGTGTTGCTGCCGAAGGCGGTCTCGAACGCGCTCAGCAGCTGGTTGCGCGTGACGGTCCGGCCCGCGTTCGCCTGCAGGAAGCTGTTGAACGAGGTGTTCGCGAGCCGGCTGATCATGCCCGTCGCCTGGTTCCAGTAGGCGTCCGGCGAAGCCGCGGCCGCGCAGGTGCCGTGCTTGAACCACTCGTGCTTGTCGAGGCACGACGCGACGCCCGGCATGTAGGTCGACAGCGTATTGCGGGTCGCGGCGCTGATCGGATAGGCGTCCATGCTGCACCACGCATGGGCGTTGTCGAGGTCGACGTCGTTCTGCGGCACGCCGCAGAAGAACGGCTGGTTGCCGTCGTAGTTGTTCGGCCAGAGGCCGTGCAGCGACAGGTTGTTCGCGGCGAACGAGCCTGCCAGGCTCGTGCATTCCGGCGTGTCGTGCGTCGCGCAGAAGCCCGGCTCCCAGGAGCTGGCGAGCAACAGGTAATCGTAGGACTGCGCGCTGGCGAAGCTGCAGGTCAACGCGAGGACGAGCCCGCCCAACACGCGCGAAAGCGTTCTGATCATACCGGCCCCTTGTATGTGCGCGGTCGCTGCGTCGCAGCCGCCGCAATACTGACGAATTGTCAGGTTCGGATTGTGTGCTCGCCAATATTGCAGCGGCGTGAACGCGCGCGAAATCGAACCCGGCCGATCGCGTCACGACGCGATCGGCCGGGCATCGGCTTGTTCAGGACACTTGATCAGTGCGGCGCGCGCCTCCCGCGCCGGCGGCCGTCAGGCCGGCTGCGCGTCGGCCTGACGCTCCAGCTCGCGCACGAGCGGCAGCACGCGGCGGCCGAAGTACTCGACCTCCTCGTGGTAATGCAGGAAGCCCGTCAGCACCAGGTCGACGCCGATCGCGCGCAAGGCCACGATCCGCTCGGCGATCTGCTCAGGGGTGCCGATCAGGTTGGTGCGGAACCCGTCGTTGTACTGGACCAGATCCTCGAGCGTCGAGTTCGCCCACATGCCCTGCCCGTCCGGCGCGGCGCGCCCGGCCTGCTTGACGGCATGGCCGAACGCCTGCACGGCGTCCACGTCGGCGTGCCGGACGATGTCGTCGAGCACCTGGCGGGCCTCGTCCTCGGTGTCGCGCGCGATCACGAACGCATTCACGCCGAAGCGCACGCGCCGCCCCTGCGCCGCGGCCGCCGCGCGGATCTCGTCGATCTGCGCGCGATGGCCGTCGAGCGTGTTGCCGTTCATGAAATACCAGTCCGACACCGCCGCCGCCATGCGCCGCGCGGCGGTGGAATTGCCGCCCTGAAAGATCTCCGGATGCGGCTGCTGGAGCGGCTTCGGCTTCAGCGTGTAGTCGTTGAAGCGGTAGAAATCGCCCTTGAACGTGAAATGATCCTCGGTCCACACGCCCTTCACGGCGCGGATGAACTCCTCCGAGCGCCGGTAGCGCTCGTCATGTTCGAGCCAGGGCTCGCCGAGCGCGGTGAATTCGCCCTTGAACCAGCCGCTGACCACGTTGATCGCGACACGCCCGCCCGTCAGCTGGTCGATGGTGGCGAGCTGCTTCGCGACCACGGCCGGATGCCAGGGCCCGGGCAGGATCGCGGCGATCACCTTCAGGCGTTCGGTGGCGGCGAGCAGCGCATGGCTGAACGCGACCGACTCGTGCTGGTACTCCGCGCCGTAGCCGGCGGTGAAGCGGATCTGCGACAGCGCATAGTCGAAGCCGTGCTGTTCGGCGAGCTGGGCGAGACGGCGGTTGTAGTCGATATCCCAGCTGGTGCGCTGCTCGATCTTGCTGACGACGAGACCGCCGCTGACATTGGGCACCCAGTAGGCGAACTTGAGAGATTCCGGCGCGTGACTCATCGGGGCGCTCCTTGCGTGGACAGGCATGACGATACCCGGCCCGCAGGGCCGCACGGCGGCGCCGGCGGGCCGGCCGGCGGCCCTCGCGCGCTGCTCCCGGCAGCGTCTGTCGGCGCATCGTACGGGCCCGGCCGCCACCACCCAACCAATCATTTCGACTATCGATGCCCGACCCGCCGATAAGTCGCCGCCCGCCCGAGCGGCGCGCGCCCGCTCAGGCGGCACAACAAAACGTCCCATTGAACACAAAAGCCGTGGAGAAGCGCGCAGAAACAACGATCGAAGTTGTGATTATCTGTATCAAAGTGAGGAAGTTTTGTTCCCGCATTGAACTGGGACAGCATTTTGTATTCCAATAGCCGCTTTGTAGTCTCATTACATTTCAACCGCTGTCCGGACCGCTCGCTCTCCATGAAAAAACGTCAACGCCGCTGGCTCGGCATTGCGGCAGGCCTCGTTGTGCTGGTCTCGCTCGTCGTGCTCCTCCTGCATTTTTTCTCCAAGGACAAAGGTCCGCAGTACCTGACCGCGAAGGTCGAACGCGCCACGCTCGAAAATACCGTGCTCGCGACCGGCACCCTGCAGGCGTACAAGCAGGTTGACGTCGGCGCGCAGGTGTCCGGCCAGCTGAAGTCGCTGAAGGTCAAGCTCGGCGACAAGGTGACCAAGGGCCAGCTGCTGGCCGAGATCGACCCGGTGCTCCCGCAGAACGCGCTGCGCCAGGCGCAGGCCGCCGAGGAACAGCTGGTCGCGCAGAAGCGCTCGACCGCCGCCCAGCTGGTGCAGGCGGAGCTGGCCTTCAAACGCCAGCAGCAGATGCTGCCCGACGACGCGACCTCGCGCTCGGACTTCGAATCCGCGCAGGCGAACCTCGGCGTCCAGCGCGCGACGCTCGCGTCGCTCGACGCGCAGATCCGCTCGGCGCGCATCCAGATCGAGACCTCGCAGGCCAACGTCGGCTACACGCGGATCGTCGCGCCGATGGACGGCCAGGTGGTCGGGATCGTCACGCAGGAAGGCCAGACCGTGATCGCGCAGCAGCAGGCGCCCGTGATCCTCAAGCTCGCCGATCTCGACACCATGACCGTCAAGGCGCAGGTCTCGGAAGCGGACGTGATCCGCGTGCATCCGGGCCAGACCACCTACTTCACGATCCTCGGCGACCCCGACCGGCGCTATTACGGCAAGCTGCGCGCGACCGAGCCCGCGCCGCAGAACTTCCTCGAACAGCAGAGCAGCCTGGGCGGCATGGTCGGCAGCACGCCGAAATCGAACTCGGCGGTGTTCTACAACGCACTGTTCGAAGTACCCAATCCCGACCACCGGCTGCGCATCTCGATGACCGCGCAGGTCAACGTGCTGCTCGGCACCGCGCGCAACGCGCTGAACATCCCTGTCGCCGCGCTGGGCGCGAAGGACAAGGACGGCGGCTACACGGTGCGCGTGCTCGGCGACAAGAATCGCGTCGACACGCGCAAGATCCGCACGGGCATCAACAACAACGTGAAGGTCGAGGTGCAGTCGGGCCTCAAGGAGGGCGACCAGGTGATCATCGGCGACGCGGCCGACGCCGAGGCCGCCGCGTCCGGCGCGGGGAACTGACGATGTCGGAACCCCTGCTGCAACTGACGAACGTCACCCGCAGCTTTCCCGCGGGCGACAAGGACGTCGTCGTGCTCAAGGACGTCAACCTGACGATCCACGCGGGCGAGATCGTCGCGATCATCGGCGCGTCGGGCTCCGGCAAGTCGACGCTGATGAACATTCTCGGCTGCCTCGACCACCCGACCTCCGGCAGCTACAAGGTGGGCGGCCGCGAGACGGGCGAGCTGGACAGCGACGAGCTGGCGCGCCTGCGCCGCGAGCATTTCGGCTTCATCTTCCAGCGCTATCACCTGCTGCCGCACCTGAGCGCCGCGGGCAATGTCGAGATGCCGGCCGTCTACGCGGGCACCGCCCACGCCGACCGGCGCGCGCGCGCGAACGACCTGCTCACGCGCCTCGGGCTCGCCGACCGCGCCGACCATCGCCCGAGCCAGCTGTCGGGCGGCCAGCAGCAGCGCGTCAGTATCGCGCGCGCGCTGGTGAACGGCGGCGAGGTGATCCTCGCCGACGAGCCGACCGGCGCGCTCGATTCGAAGAGCGGCCACGAGGTGATCCGCATCCTGCGCGAGCTGAACGCGCTCGGCCACACCGTGATCCTCGTCACCCACGACGAGAACGTGGCCGCGCACGCGCGCCGCATCATCGAGATCAGCGACGGCGAGATCGTCCGCGACCGGCCGAACCCGCGCGGCGACGAAGGCGACGCGCTCGAGGCCGCGCAGGCCGAGGGCCGCGCGCTGCGCCACGCGGCGCGCCTGTCGGCCGGCTTCGGACGCTTCACCGAGGCGTTCAAGATGGCCTGGGTCGCGCTCGTGTCGCACCGGCTGCGCACGCTGCTGACCATGCTCGGCATCATCATCGGCATCACCTCGGTGGTGTCGATCGTCGCGATCGGCGAAGGCGCGAAGCGCTACATGCTCAACGAGATCGGCAGCATCGGCACCAACACGATCAACATCTACCCCGGCACCGACTGGGGCGACAGCAAGAACGACACCATCCAGACCCTCGTGCCGGCTGACGTGACGGCGCTCGCCGACCAGCACTACGTCGACAGCGTGACGCCCGAGACCTCGCGCAGCCTGCTGCTGCGCTACCGCAACATCGACGTCAACGCGCTGATCAGCGGGGTCGGCGACACCTTCTTCCAGGTGCGCGGCATGAAGATGGCGCAGGGCATAGGCTTCGGCCCGGACGAGGTGCGGCGCCAGGCGCAGGTGGCCGTGATCGACCAGAACACGCGCCGCAAGCTGTTCGGCTCGAACCGGAACCCGCTCGGCGAGGTCGTGCTGGTCGACAACCTGCCGTGCGTCGTGATCGGCGTGACCGCCGACAAGAAAAGCGCGTTCGGCGACGTGAAGAGCCTCAACGTATGGGTGCCCTACACCACCGCGAGCGGCCGGCTGTTCGGCCAGCGCCATCTCGACAGCATCACGGTGCGGGTGCGCGACGGCCAGCCGAGCAAGGCCGCCGAGGAAAGCATCTCGAAGCTGATGCTGCAGCGTCACGGTCGCAAGGACTTCTTCACCTACAACATGGACAGCGTCGTGAAGACCGTCGAGAAAACCGGCCAGTCGCTGACGCTGCTGCTGTCGCTGATCGCGGTGATCTCGCTCGTCGTCGGCGGCATCGGCGTGATGAACATCATGCTCGTGTCGGTCACCGAGCGCACCCGCGAGATCGGCATCCGGATGGCGGTCGGCGCGCGGCAGGGCGACATCATGCAGCAGTTCCTCGTCGAAGCCGTGATGGTGTGCCTGATGGGCGGCGTGATCGGCATCGCGCTGTCGTTCGGGCTGAGCTTCCTGTTCTCTCTCTTCGTGAACCAATGGAAAATGGTGTTTTCGATCGGCTCGATCGTGTCGGCCTTCCTGTGCTCGACGTTGATCGGTATCGTGTTCGGCTTCATGCCGGCCCGCAATGCGTCGCGCCTCGATCCGATCGATGCGCTCGCGCGCGACTGATGGGGAGAGGATGATGATCCGTCTCGATGCCTTCATCGCTCCGCCCCGCCTGCTCACGCTTGCGCTCGCCGGCGTCGTGGCGCTCACGGCCGGCTGCGCGACCTCGGCCCGCCACGCGCCGCTGCCGCCCGTGCAGATGCCCGCGAACTGGACCTCGCCCGCCGCGCCGGCCGCGGCCGCGGCGGATCCGCAATGGTGGCGCACGTTCGACGATCCCGTGCTCGATCAGTTGATCGAGGATGCGCTGCGCACCAACAACAACCTCGCCGCCGCCGCGATCCGCGTGTACCGCGCCCAGTTGCAGGCCGGACTCGCCGACGCCAATCTCACGCCGAGCGTCGCGATCGGCGCGAGCGCCGCCGTGACGCGCACGCTCGACACGCATCAGATGACCCAGCGCTCGAACGTGTTGACCGGGTCGGTCAGCTACGTGGTCGATCTGTGGGGCAACCTGGCCGCGCAGAGCGACGTTGCGCACTGGGAAGCGCAGGCGACCGACGCCGATCGCGAAGCGGCGCAGCTGTCGCTGATCGGCACCACCGCGCAGTTGTACTGGCAGCTCGGCTACCTGAACCAGCTGATCGCGATCGGCGACGCGAACATCAAGTATGCGGAACAGACGCTCGCGCTGGTGCGCTCGCGCTACACGGCGGGCGCGGCCGCCGGGCTCGACGTCGCGCAGGCGGAACAGACCCTGTCGCAGCAGCGCGCGAGCCAGACGCAACTGATCCAGCAGCGCACCGAGGCGCGCAACGCGCTCGCGATCCTGTTCGACCGGCCGCCGCAGATCGCGGCGGCGGAGCCGTCGACGCTGCCGACGCAGCCGCTGCCCGAGGTGCGCGCGGGCCTGCCCGCCGATCTGCTGGCCCGGCGGCCCGACCTGCGCGCGACCGAGTTCCGGCTGCGCGAATCGCTGGCGAATGTCGACATCACGCGCACCAGCTTTTATCCGACCCTGACGCTGACGGGCGGCGTCGGCACGATGACCACGAGCCTGTCGCGCTTTCTGCAGAACCCGGTCGGCACGCTGGGCGCCGGCATTACGCTGCCGTTCATTCAGTGGAACACGATGCAACTGCAGATCAAGGTGTCGCGCACAAAGTACGAAGAAGCGGTCGTGAACTTCCGGCAGGCGCTGTACAACGCGCTGAGCGACGTGGAGAACGCGCTGTCGGCGCGGGTGCAGCTCGACAGCGAGGCCGTGCAGCGCAAGCTGTCGCTCGACCAGGCCCAGCGCGCGGAATCGCTCGCCCGCGCGCGCTACCAGGCCGGCGCGACCGACGTGCAACCGTGGCTCGACCAGCAGTCGCGGCTGCGCGACGCGCAAAGCGCGTTCGCGCAGAACCGGCTGAACCGGCTCAACAACCAGATGAAGCTGTATCAGGCGTTGGGAGGCGGTACCGGTTGAGCGTCAGGGAAAGGCGGCGATTCTCGATGACCAGGATCGCCCGCCGGTCGCAATTTTTAAGACGATTCCAATGTTTTGGGTCGCATCGGTGATGCAAATTTGTGCGTCGAGTCATCCGACGCCCAACACCTCATGTACCGATGCCGTTTCACGCTCAACAACCTTGGCCAGACGTTTATTCCTGTGTGTCGCGCTGCTGGCTTGGCTCTGCCTTGCCACCCTTGGCTATGGTCTGCTCTGGAGCCGCTATCTGGAGTACTTCCCGACCTATCCTCGCTGGGTCGAGCACCTGATCGATCTCACGACCGACGGCACCATGGATGACTTCGTGTTCAAGTACATCCTGTTGCTCTCATTCGCGAACGTCGCGCTCATCACGCTGGCTGTCTGGCGTGGCGGTGGCGGCCCCACCGATTCCGGCGCGACCGCCACCCCGACCGCCAAGTCATGCCTCCCCCAACCCCGCCAGCGGATGCGCATCCGCCTTCCACGGCGAGCAGAGGAAATGCCGCACCCGCTCGGCCCGCACCTCGACGAGCGAGGCCGGCGCCCAGCGCGGCTTGCGGTCCTTGTCGACCAGATGCGCGCGCACGCCTTCGCGGAAATCGCCGTCCTCGATCGCGCGCGCCGCGATCCCCAGCTCCATCCGGAACGATTCGGCCAGACTCATCTGGCGACCGCGCAACAAGGCCTCGCGCGTCACGTTGAGCATGGTCGGCGAATACGCGAGCAGCGCATCGAGCGTCGCCTGCAGCCATTGCCGGTGCTCGCGGCCCAGTTCGTCGCGCGCCAGATCCTGCCGCAGCGTCGCGACGATGCGCTCGACCCCGGAGCGCTTGTCGAAATGGCGGACGATCCAGGGCATCTGCCCGTCGAGCGCCGCGTGGGGCACCACGTTGCAGGGCGGCTCGAACACCGCGCGCAGCGCCTTCAGCGGCTCGCCGGACAGATCCGCGCGTTCGAGCCGCGTCTCGAACGTATCGAGCCACGACGAGGGCACGCACAGGTCCGCGAGCCGCGCGCCGAGCGCATCCGCGCCCGACAAGGTCGCGCCCGTCAGGCCGAGGTACAGCGCCAGCTCGACCGGCAGCCGCGCGAGGAAATGCGTCGCGCCGACGTCGGGCACGAAGCCGATGCGCGTCTCCGGCATCGCGATCCTGCTGCGCTCGGTCGCGACGCGCAGCGCCGCGCCCTGCGCGAGCCCCATGCCGCCGCCCATCGTGATGCCGTCCATCAGCGCGATCACCGGCTTCGGGAACGCGTGCAGCGTGTGGTCGAGCCGGTATTCGTCGACGAAGAACTGCAGCCAGCCGTCGTCGCCGCGCGTCGCCTGCTGATACAGCGCGCGCACGTCGCCGCCGGCGCAGAAGCCCTTCTCGCCCGCGCCGCGCAGCACGACCGCGGCGATCGCGTCGTCGCGCCGGCACGCGTCGAGCAGCACGGCCAGCGCACGCACCATCGCGTGCGACAGCGCGTTCAGCGCACCGGGACGGTTCAGCGTGATCACCGCCACGCGGTTCACGACGCGCATCAGCACCGTCTGCTGCGCGGCCGCCTCGGAACCCGCCTGCCTCATCGGCGCGCTCATCGCGTCTCTCCTTGCGGAGCGGCCCAATCCGGCGCGCGCTTGCCGAGGAACGCCGCCACGCCCTCGCGCGGTTCGCCGCTGTCGAACAGGTCGACGAAGCGCTCGCGCTCGACCGCGAGCGCCGCCTCGCGCGGCACGCCGCGCCGCGCCAGCCCGATCAGTTCCTTGGCGTAGCCGAGCGCAAGCGGGCCCTGCCGCGCCACCCGCCGCGCGAGCGCGAGCGCCGCGTCGCGCGCGCCGCCCGTGTCGACCACCTGCTCGACGAGCCCGATGCGCAGCGCGGTATCCGCGTCGACGCGCTCGCCCGCGAGGATCATGCGCTTCGCCCAGCCTTCGCCGACCAGCCAGGGCAGCGTCTGGGTGCCGAGCCCGCACGGCGTGAGGCCCACCGACGGCTCGGGCAGCGCCATCTGCGCATGCCGCTCGGCGATCCGCAGGTCGCACGCGAGCGCGCATTCGAGCCCGCCGCCCATCGCGTAGCCGTTGATCGCCGCGATCGTCACGCAGCGCGCGTCCTGCAGCGCCTCGAACGCCGAGCCGAAGCACGCGGCCATGGTGCGCGCGACCGCGTGATCGCCGTCCGCGAAGGTGTTCAGGTCCGCGCCCGCGCTGAAGAACTTCGGGCCGTCGCCGGTGATCACGAGCGCGCGCACGCGCGGCGTCGCATCGAGCCGGCCGACGGTCTCGCGCAACTGCCGCAGGCCGTCCGCGGTGAAGGTGTTGGCGGACGGCCGCTTCAGCGTGACGAGCGCGATCGCGCCGTCGTCCGCGTAATCGAGTTCGATCATGAGGCGTCCTTGTCCGGCACCGGCTGGTACAGCCGGATCACCGC
This sequence comes from Burkholderia sp. GW821-FHT14F03, assembly GCF_058803765.1. Classification (NCBI taxonomy): domain Bacteria; kingdom Pseudomonadati; phylum Pseudomonadota; class Betaproteobacteria; order Burkholderiales; family Burkholderiaceae; genus Burkholderia; species Burkholderia sp. GW821-FHT14F03. Next base: position 23,658 of record NZ_JBXAPG010000059.1, on the reverse strand, counting down.
CGAGAAATCGAGCCGGCCCGCGCCGCGGCTGCTCATGGTCTGGTACAGCTGCTGCGCGAGCGCGCCCAGGTAGACCGGCTGCCGCGCATGGCGCGCGGCGTCGTTCGCGAGCCCGAGATCCTTGAGCATCAGGTCGGTGCCGAAGCCGCCCGTGTAGCCGCGCGAGGCCGGCGCGGTCTCGACCACGCCCGGATACGGGTTGTAGGTGTCGGAACTCCAGCAGCGGCCGGTCGAGGTGTTGATGATGCCGCCCAGCACCTTCGGATCGATGCCGAGCGCGACCCCGAGCGCCATCGCCTCCGACACGCCCGCCATCGTGATGCCGAGCACCAGGTTGTTGCAGACCTTCGCGACCTGCCCCATGCCGATCGCGCCGCAGTGGACCAGGTTCTTGCCCATGCCCGCGAGCACCGGCTTCGCGCGTTCGAAGTCGGCGGCGTCGCCGCCGACCATGAAGGTCAGCGTGCCCGCCGCCGCGCCGCCCGTGCCGCCCGACACCGGCGCGTCGATGAACGCGCCGCCGTGCGCGCGCACCCGCTCGCCGACCGCCTGCGCGCTGGCCGGATCGATGGTGCTCGAATCGATCAGCAGCGCGCCCGGCGCGAGCCCGGCCAGCACGCCGTCGGGCGCGGTCAGCGCCGCGCGCACGTGCGCGGCCGCCGGCAGCATCGTGATCACGCAGGCGGCGCCCGCCGCCGCCTCGCGCGCCGACGCCGCGACCTGCGCGCCGCCGTCCCTGACGAGCCGCAGCGCGTCCTCGCTGAGGTCGAACGCGTGCACGTCGTGGCCCGCCTTCACGAGGTTGAGCGCCATCGGCGCGCCCATGTGGCCGAGGCCGATGAATCCGATCTTCATGACGCCTCCCGTTCAGTGCAGCCGGATCGTGGTGTTGACCGCGCCCGCGCTCGCGTCGTCGTCGAACCAGCGCGCGGTGACGGTCTTGGTCTGCGTGTAGAACTGCACGACCTGCTTGCCGTAGGGGCCGAGGTCGCCGAGCTTCGAGCCGCGCGAGCCCGTGAAGCTGAAGAACGGCACCGGCACCGGGATCGGAATGTTGATGCCGACCTGGCCGACGTCGATGTCGCTCTGGAACTTGCGCGCCGCCGCGCCGCTCTGCGTGAACAGGCCCACGCCGTTGCCGAACGGGTTCGCGTTGACGAGCGCGATCGCGCCGTCGAGCGAATCGGCCGTCAGCACCACCAGCACCGGCCCGAAAATCTCCTGCGTGTAGATCGACATGTCGGGGCGCACGTCGGTGAACACCGTCGGCCCGATGAAATTGCCGTCCTCGTAGCCCGGCACCGTCACGCCGCGGCCGTCGAGCGCGAGCGTCGCGCCCGACTCGACGCCTTCCTCGATCAGCTTGAGCACGCGCGCCTTGGCCGCGCGCGACACCACCGGGCCGACGTCCGTGCCCGGCTGGTCGCCCGCGTTCACCTTGAGGGTCTTCGCCTTCGCGACGATGTCCGGCAGCCAGTCGCGCGCGGCGCCCACCAGCACCGCCACCGAGGTCGCCATGCAACGCTGCCCCGCCGCGCCGAACGCCGCGCCGACCAGCGCGTTGACGGTCTGCTCGCGATTCGCGTCGGGCAGGATCACCGCGTGGTTCTTCGCGCCCATCATCGACTGCACGCGCTTGCCGTGCTCGCTGCCGAGCCGGTACACGTGGGTGCCGACCGCCGTCGAGCCGACGAACGAGATCGCCTTCACGAGCGGATGCGTCGAGATCGCGTCGACCACCGTCTTGCCGCCGTGCACGACGTTCAGCACGCCCTTCGGCACGCCGGCCTCCAGGGCCAGCTCGACCAGCTGCATCGTCGACAGCGGGTCCTGCTCCGACGGCTTCAGCACGAAGGTGTTGCCGCACACGAGCGCCATCGGGAACATCCACAGCGGGATCATCGCCGGGAAGTTGAACGGCGTGATGCCGGCGCACACGCCGATCGGCTGGCGCAGCGTGTAGGTGTCGACGCCGCCCGCGACGTTCTCCGCGAATTCGCCGAGCTGCAGCGTGCCGACCGAGCACGCGTGCTCGACCACTTCGAGGCCGCGGAAGATGTCGCCTTCCGCGTCGGGCAGCGTCTTGCCCTGCTCGGCCGTCAGCGTGCGCGCGATGCGCGGCAGGTTCGCGCGCACCAGCTCCTGATACTTGAGCATGATCCGCATGCGCGCGGACAGCGGCGTGTTCTTCCAGGTCGCGAACGCGGCCTGCGCGGCGCGCGCCGCGGCGTCGACCTCGTCCACCGTCGAGAACGGCACGCGCGCGAGCACCTGCTGGGTCGCCGGATTGACGACATCGCGCCACTCAGCCGTTTGCGACTCGACGAATTCGCCGTCGATCAGCAGCTTGACCGTCGGTACGTCCTGCCCCGCGCGGGGCGTCGGGATTGCGTTCATCGTGCAACTCTCCTTGGGTTGGCCCCGGCGCGCGGTGCGCGCGGCGGCCCGGTTCATGTCAGGTGGTGCGCGCCGGCGCACGCGGGTCACTTCGCGTCGTCGGCGAAATCCTCTTCCCAGTACTCGCCCGGCATCCGCAGCGTCGCATCGCCGCCGCGCTCCAGCTCGCGGCGGCGCAGCTCGACGCGGCGGATCTTGCCCGAGATGGTCTTCGGCAGCTCCGCGAACTGCAGCCGGCGAATCCGCTTGTACGGCGCGAGCTTCTCGCGCGAGAAGCGGAAGATCTCGCGCGCCAGCGCCTCGCTCGGCTCGAAGCCCGTGCGCAGCGTGATGAAGGTCTTCGGCACCGACAGCCGCAGCGGATCGGGGCTCGGCACCACCGCGGCCTCCGCGATCGCCTCGTGCTCGATCATCACGCTCTCGAGTTCGAACGGGCTCAGCCGGTAGTCGGACGACTTGAAGACATCGTCCGCGCGGCCGACATAGACGTAGTAACCGTCGTCGCGCAGCAGGGCGATGTCGGACGTGCGGTAATGGCCGTCGCGCATCGCGTGCGCGGTGGCGTCCGGATTGTTCGCATAGCCGTTCATCACGTCGCGCGCGTGCAGGCCGCCCTCACCCAGCTTCAGCGCGATCTCGCCCTCGGCCGCGGGCGCGCCGTCCGGGTCGAGCAGCGCGATCCGGTAGCCGGGCAGCGGCCGGCCCATCGAGCCCGTCACCACCGGCTGGCCCGGCGAGTTGCCGATCACGCAGGTGGTCTCGGTCTGGCCGTAGCCGTCGCGGATCGTCACGCCCCACGCTTTCCTGACCCGCTCGATGATCTCGGGATTGAGCGGCTCGCCCGCGCCGACGATCTCGCGCACTTTCACGTCGAACGATGCGAGCGGCTGCTGGATCAGCATCCGCCACACCGTCGGCGGCGCGCACAACGTCGTGATCCCGCGGCGCACCAGCGTGTCGAGCACTGCCTGCGGCTCGAAGCGCGCGTAATTGAACGCGAACACGCAGGCCTGCGCGTTCCACGGCGCGTAGAAGCAGCTCCACGCATGCTTGGCCCAGCCCGGCGAGCTGATGTTCCAGTGGATGTCGCCCGCCTGCAGGCCGATCCAGTACATCGTGACCAGATGGCCGACCGGATAGGTGCGGTGCGTGTGCTCGACCAGCTTCGGCTTCGAGGTCGTGCCCGAGGTGAAATACAGCAGCATCGGGTCGTGCGCGTGCGTGACGCCGTCCGGCGTGAACGCCGCGCTCGCGTGGCGGGCGTCGTCGAGCGCGTGCCAGCCGTCGCGCGGCGCGCCCGCGACGAGCCTGATGAGCCCGAGGCCCGGCTGCTCGAACTTCTCCGTCTCGCGCTCGTCGACGATCGCGAAGCGCGCCTCGCCGAGCGTCACGCGGTCGCGCACGTCGTCGGCCGACAGCTGCGTGGTCGCGGGCAGCACCACCGCGCCGAGCTTCATCGCGGCCAGCATCGCATCCCACAGCTCGACGCGGTTCGGCAGCATCAGCAGGATCCGGTCGCCGCGCCGCACGCCGATGCCGCGCAGGTAGTTCGCCAGCCGCGCGGACCGCTCGGCCATCTGCGCGAACGAATAGCGCGCCTCGCTGCCGTCCTGCTCGACGATCCACAGCGCGGGCCGGTCGTTGCCGTTCGCCATCGGGTCGAAATAGTCGAGCGCCCAGTTGAAGGTGTCGAGTTCGGGCCAGCGGAAATCGCGGCAGGCCGTGTCGTAGTCGGTGCGGTGACGCTGCAGGAAATCGCGCGCGTCGAGAAAAGCCTGTGCCGTCATGGTGTCGTCTCCGTCCAGGTTGGGCGCGCCGGTCGCCGCCGGCTGCGCGGTCGCGCTCACAGCTGGCGTGCAATCACCATCCGCTGTACTTCGCTCGTGCCCTCGTAGATCTGCGTGATGCGCGCGTCGCGATAGTGACGCTCGACGTCGTAGTCGACGAGATAGCCGTAGCCGCCGTGAATCTGGATCGCGTCCGAGCACACGGCCTCGGCCATCTCCGACGCGAACAGCTTCGCCTGCGAGGCCTCGGACAGGCACGGCAGGCCCTCCGTGCGCAGCCGGGCCGCGTGATGCACGAGCAGGCGCGCGGCGTTGATGCGCGTGGCCATGTCGGCGAGCTTCTGCGCGATCGCCTGGTGCTCGGCGATCGGCTTGCCGAACTGCACGCGCTCGCCCGCATAGCGGCGCGCCTTGTCGAACGCCGCGCGCGCGACGCCGACCGCCTGCGCGGCGATGCCGATGCGGCCGCCCTCGAGGTTCGACAGCGCGATCTTCAAGCCCTCGCCGCGCGCGCCGAGCAGGTTCGCCTCGGAAATCGCGCAGTTCTCCAGCGTGATCGGGCAGGTGTCGGAGGCGCGGATCCCCATCTTCTTCTCGGGCTTGCCGACGATGAAGCCCGGCGTGTCGGTCGGCACCAGGAATGCGGACAGGCCGCGCTTGCCTTGATCCGGATCGGTCATGGCAAAAACGATCGCGAGCCCGGCGCGCGCGCCGTTGGTCACGAACTGCTTGCTGCCGTTCAGGATCCAATGGCCGTCGCGCAGCTCCGCGCGGGTGCGCAGGTTGTGCGCCTCGGAGCCGGCCTGCGGCTCGGTCAGGCAGAACGCGCCGATGGTGCGGCCCGCGGCCAGCTCGCGCAGCCAGCGCTCCTGCTGCGCGGGGCTGCCGAAGTGCAGCAGCGGCCCGCAGCCGACCGAGTTGTGCACGCTCATCAAGGTCGCGCACGACGCGCAGCCGGCCGCGATTTCCTCCAGGGCGAGCGCGTACGCGGTGTAGTCGGTGTAGGAGCCGCCCCATTCGGCCGGCACGATCATCCCGAGCAAGCCCAGTTCGCCCATCTGCGCGACCACCTCGCCGGGCAGGTGCGCGTCGCGGTCCCACTGCGCGGCGTTCGGCGCGAGCGCCTCGGCCGAGAAGGCGCGCGCGGCGTCGCGGATCATCCGTTGATCTTCGGTGTAAAGCTGGTCCATGGCGCTGCATGTCTCCCGGCGGCCGCGCCGCCCTGTCTGTCATCTTTCAAGTGTAGGCAACGCGCGATTTCTGTTCGATGCTCGCTCCGCTCATTTACACTGATCGTTTTTGCCACACTGCTGCACAGACGGTTCAACGATGACGCAAGAAGAAAAGGGGACGGTTTCAATCGCCCTGGTGGAGACCAGCCTCGCGCTCGCGCGCCGGCAAGGCGCCGACGAGACGGCGCTGCTGGCGGCCGCGGCGATTCCCGCGGCGCTGCTGGGTGCGCCGAAGGCGCGCGTGTCGGCGCAGCAATACGGCGCCCTGTGGAACGCGATCGCGCACGCGCTCGACGACGAATTCTTCGGGCAGGACCGCCATCCGATGCGCAACGGCAGCTTCATCGCGATGAGCCAGGCCGCGCTCGGCGCGCGCACCGGGTTGCGCGCGCTCAGCCGCGCGGTGAACTTCATGCGCTATGTGCTCGACGACCTGCACGCGGAGATCGACGTCGACCCGCACCGCGTGCGCCTGCGCTTCGTGCATCGCGACGGCGCGGGCGCGCCGGAGATGTTCACCTACGCGACCTACTTCATCCTCGTCTACGGCCTGACCTGCTGGCTGATCGGCCGGCGCATCCCGCTGCTGCACGCGCGCTTCCGCTGCGCGGAACCGCCCGCCGCGCACGAATACCAGCTGATGTTCTGCGATGATCTCCGCTACGGGCAGGATGCGTCGTACGTCGATTTCGAGCCCGACTTCGCCGCGCTGCCGGTGGTGCAGACCGCGAAGACGCTGAAGGCGTTCCTGCGCGGCGCGCCGGCCAATTTCATCGTCAAGTACCGCAACCCCGACGCGCTCGCCGGCCGGGTGCGCGCGGCGCTGCGCGGGCTGCCGCCCGTCGCGTGGCCGACCGCCGATGCGCTCGCGGCGCGGCTGCATGTCGGCGAGGCGACGCTGCGCCGCAAGCTGAAGCAGGAAGGCCAGTCGTACCAGGCGATCAAGGACGCGCTGCGCCGCGAGCTGGCCTGCGACGCGCTCGCCGAACCCGAGCGCACCGTCGCGGAGATCGCCACCTCGCTCGGATTCGCCGAGCCCAGCGCGTTCTACCGCGCGTTCCGCAAGTGGAGCGGCCTGAGCCCCGCCGACTACCGCCGGCGGCTGCCGGGCTTCGCGCTTTCCCCGGAAAAGACCTAAGCTACAAGCATCGGGCCACGCCCATCCACCGGCGCGGCCGCGCCGGTTGCGGCAACGCAGCACGGCGTCGCGGTCGCCTGCCGGAAGCCGCCATGCCTGTTGACCATCGATCGTCGCGGCACCCCAGCACCCTGCCCGCCCGCCTCGCGCGCGCGGCGCTGCTGTTGCTGGGCCTGTTCGCCGTCTGCGCGGCGCTCGCCGCGACGCCGCCCACGCCCGCCCCCGTCGTCATGATTCCGGTCGACGGCGCGATCGGCCCCGCGAGCGCCGATTTCATCGTGCGCGGGCTCGCGCATGCCGAGGCGACGCACGCGCAGCTCGCGGTGCTGCAACTCGACACGCCGGGCGGCCTCGACACATCCATGCGCCAGATCATCAAGGCGATCCTCGCCTCGCCGGTGCCGGTCGCGGCCTACGTCGCGCCGGCCGGCGCGCGCGCGGCGAGCGCCGGCACCTACCTCGTCTATGCGAGCCACATCGCCGCGATGGCGCCCGGCACCAATCTCGGCGCGGCCTCCCCCGTGCAGCTCGGCGCGGCGGGCGCGGCCGCGCCGGGCGGCCGCGCGGGCAGCGGCGCCGACACGGCCTCGACCGAGGCCCGCAAGGCCACCCACGACGCGGCCGCCTACCTGCGCAGCCTCGCGCAGCTGCGCGGCCGCAATGCCGAGTGGGCCGAGCGCGCGGTACGGGAGGCGGTGAGCCTGCCCGCGGCCGACGCGCGCGCGCTGCACGTGGTCGATCTGGTCGCCGCCGATCCCGCCGATCTGCTGCGCCAGCTCGACGGCCGCGAGGTGTCGACCGAGTCGGGCCTGCATCGCCTCGACACCGCGCACGCGCCGCTCGACTGGCGCATCGCGGACTGGCGCAGCCGGCTGCTCGCCGTGATCACCGAACCGAACGTCGCGCTGATCCTGCTGACGGTCGGCATGTACGGCCTGTTCTTCGAGTTCGCGAACCCGGGTTTCGTGCTGCCCGGCGTCGCGGGCGCGATCAGCCTGCTGACCGGCCTGTTCGCGCTGCAGCTGCTGCCCGTGAACTACGCGGGCCTCGCGCTCGTCGTGCTCGGCCTCGGCTTCCTGATCGCCGAGGCATTCCTGCCGACGTTCGGCGTGCTCGGCATGGGCGGCATCGCGAGTTTCGCGATCGGCGCGCTGATGCTGATCGACACCGACCTGCCCGGCTACGGCGTGCCGTGGCCCGTGATCGCGGCGCTCGCGGCGACGGGCGCGCTGCTCGTGCTCGTCGTCTCGGGCGGCGCGCTGCGCGCGCGCCGCCGACCGGTGGTGACGGGCGCCGAGGCGCTCCTCGGCAGCATCGGCGAAGTGCTCGACGACGGCCTGCAGCCCGACCAGCCCGCGCGCGGCCCGACGGCGCCGTCGGCGGCCGGCTGGGCGCTCGTGCACGGCGAACGCTGGCGGGTCGCGAGCAGCGCGCCGCTGGCCGCCGGCCACCGGGTCCGCGTCACGGGCCGGCAGGGCCTCACGCTGACCGTCGCGCCGCTGTACGACCCGCCGTCCGCACCAGGAGAACCTTCATGATCAGTTTCACCTTCGGCTTCGGCAGCCTGCTGGCCCTGCTCGCACTGGTGCTCGTCGCGATGGCCGTGCGGATCTTCCGCGAATACGAACGCGGCGTGGTGTTCATGCTCGGCCGCTTCTGGAAGGTCAAGGGGCCGGGCCTCGTGCTGATCGTGCCGATCGTCCAGCAGGTGGTGCGCATCGACCTGCGCACCGTCGTGTTCGACGTCCCGCCGCAGGACGTGATCACGCGCGACAACGTCTCGGTCAAGGTCAACGCGGTCGTGTACTTCCGCGTCGTCGATCCGGAGAAGGCGGTGATCCAGGTCGCGCGCTACTTCGAGGCCACCAGCCAGCTCGCGCAGACCACGCTGCGCTCGGTGCTCGGCAAGCACGAGCTGGACGCGCTGCTCGCCGAGCGCGAGCAGCTCAACGCCGACATCCAGAAAGCGCTCGATGCGCAGACCGACGCGTGGGGGATCAAGGTGTCGATGGTCGAGATCAAGCACGTCGACCTCAACGAGACGATGATCCGCGCCATCGCGCGTCAGGCGGAGGCCGAGCGCGAGCGGCGCGCGAAGGTGATTCACGCGGAGGGGGAATTGCAGGCGTCCGAGAAACTGCTGCAGGCCGCGCAGCGGCTCGCGCTGCAGCCCCAGGCGATGCAGTTGCGCTATCTCCAGACGCTGACCACGATCGCCGCGGACAAGAATTCGACGATCGTGTTTCCGTTGCCGGTGGATCTGCTCAACGCCGTGCTGGAACGCCTCGGCACGCCGAAATCCCCGTCGTAGGCCCACCCCGGCGCGCGCCGCCTGATCCGTCCCCTGGGGTGCGGGCGCGCCGCCGCTCGACCGGATTAGGAGAAATACTCCTTTCTAAAGGCTCGCGTCCGTCGCTCACTGGTATAAGATATTTACATTGACCAATGACACAGTTCGAGCTGACTCATTAAAAGGCGGACGCGCTCGCCTCCTTCGGCCGGCTGTCACCAGGAGACGACGCATCATGGCCGACCACGCCCTGCCCACGGTCCATCCGGACGAACTCGCGCAGTTCCGCGCCATCCAGCGGCTCGCCTACCAATGCGTCGAAACGGTCGGCGCGATGCTGCAGCCGGGCATGACCGAGAAGGACGCCGCGCGCCTCCTGATCGAATGGGCCCAGGACCACGGCGTGCGCGACTGGCTGCACAAGCCGTTCGCCTGGTTCGGCGACCGCACCGCGTTCGAGGGCTTCTCCGGTTTGAAACACCTGGGCGGCTTCAATCTCGCGTTCTTCCCGAGCAACCGCCGGCTCGAACCCGACATGCCGATCATCCTCGACGTCGCGCCCGTCGTCGACGGCGTGGTCGCCGACGTCGGCTACGCGCACTGCCTCGGCCGCAATCCGATCCTCGACCAATTGCAGGACGACCTGATCGCGCATCGCGAACTGATCGTGGGCCTGGTGCGCGAGCGCCGCACGCTCGCGGAAGTCGCGCAGGCCGTGGACGCGCTGTGCCGGCGCCAGGGCGTCGCGCCGCGCCACAAGGCCTACCCGTTCAAGGTGCTCGCGCACCGCGTCGCGAAACTGCACGCCCCCGCGAAGCCGCGCTTCGTCGCGCGCTTCGGCCTCAACTCGACCCGCAACCTGATGCTCGACCAACGGCTCGCGGGCAAGCAGCAGGGCTGGTCGCCGCTGTGGTCGATCGACCGGCGCTCCGCGCACGCGCCCACGCCGGGCCTGTGGGCGGTCGAACCGCATCTCGGCTTCGCGGGCGTCGGCGCGAAATTCGAGGAACTGCTGGTGATCACCGACGACGACGCCTACTGGCTCGACGACGACCTGCCGCACGTGCGGCGCTGGAACCGCCGCCAGGAGGCGGCCGCCGCCGCGCGCGAGCAGGCCGCCTGAGGCCCGCCGCGCCCTTCCCCTTTCCACACGGTCCCACGATGCAGCCTCTCTCCGACGAAGCGCCGCTCGCGCTGTTTGAAGCGGTGTACACCGAATCCGCCGTGCCCTCGGGCGACGTCACGCTCGCCGTCAAGACCTGGGGCGACCCCGCGCACCCGGCCGTCGTGCTCGTGCACGGCTATCCGGACGACAGCAGCGTCTGGCACGCGGTCGCGCCCTTGCTCGCGAAGCAGCATTTCGTGATCGCCTACGACGTGCGCGGCGCGGGCCTGTCGAGCGCGCCGCCGCGCACCGCCGACTACCGGCTCGCGCGGCTCGTCGACGACTTCGCCGCGGTGCTCGACGCGTTCAGCCCGACCCGGCCCGTGCATCTGATCGGGCACGACTGGGGCTCCATCCAGGGCTGGGAATTCGTCACCGAGCCGCGTCTCGCCGGCCGCATCGCCTCCTACACCTCGTGCTCGGGACCGTGCCTCGACCACGTCGGCTACTGGTTGCGCCGGCAACTATCGCGGCCGTCGCCCGCCGCGCTCGGCCGGCTCGGCGGACAACTGCTGCGCTCGTGGTACGTGTACCTGTTCCACCTGCCGCTGCTGCCCGAATGGAGCTGGCGCCTGTGGCTCGGCCGCGCCTGGCCGCGGCTGCTGCGCCGGGTCGAGCGCACCGCGATCGCGCCGCGCCCGACCCAGGCCGGCGACGGCGCGCGCGGCGTGCGCCTGTACCGCGCGAACTTCATCCGCTGCCTGTTCGCGCCGCGCGGACGCTTTGCGCACGCACCGGTGCAGGTGATCGTGCCGCTCGGCGACAAGTACGTGAGCCCGGCGCTGTCGGAGGATCTGTCGCGCTGGGTGCCGCGCTACTACCGCCGTACCGTGGCCGCGCGGCACTGGCTGCCGGTCGCGGACCCGGCGCGCTTCGCCGGCTTCGCACAGGAACTGATCGACGCGGTCGAACACGGCGTCGAGCCGCCCGCGCTCGCGCGCGCGCGCCGCGCCAATCCGAGCGGCCCGTTCAGCGGCAAGCTCGCGGTGGTCACCGGCGCGGGCAGCGGGATCGGCCGCTGCGCCGCGCTCGAATTCGCGAAACGCGGCGCGACGGTGGTCGCGGTCGACATCGACCTCGCCGGCGCCGAGCGCACCGCGCTGCTGGTCGGCCTGCTCGGCGCGCGCGCGCACGCGCGGCGCGTGGACGTCGGCTCCGCCGAGGCGATGGAGGCGCTGGCCGAATGGGTCGACCGCGAACTCGGCGGCGCCGACATCGTGGTCAACAACGCCGGCATCGGCATGGCGGGCGGCATCCTCGACACCAGCGCCGCGCATTGGGAGCGGATCCTGCACGTGAACCTGTGGGGCGTGATCCACGGTTCGCGCCTGTTCGCGCGCCGGATGGTCGCGCGCGGCGCGGGCGGGCATATCGTCAACACCGCGTCGGCGGCCGCGTTCGGCCCGTCGCGCGACCTGCCCGCCTATGCGACCACCAAGTCGGCCGTCCTGATGCTCAGCGAATGCATGCGCGCGGAGCTGGCGGAGCACGGGATCGGCGTGACCGCCGTGTGCCCGGGCTTCGCGGAGACCGGGATCATGGCGTCGACGCACTACGCGGGCGCGAGCGCGCAGGACGAAGCGCGCCTGCGGCAGCGCGCGACGCGGCTCTACCAGATGCGCGGCATGAAGCCGGAGACCGTCGCGCGCGCGATGGCGGACGCCGTGCAGCGCGACCGGCCGCTCGTCGCGGTGGGCGCGGAGGCGCATGCGATGCGTTTCATCGGCCGTTTCATGCCGTGGCTCGGCCGGCTGATCGCGCGACTCAACATGGCCGCGCACTGAGCAGCGGACCCGATATCAACGGAGACTCCCATGAACGCACCCGACGGCCACCATCTGATCAAGGCACGCCACGTGCGCTTCGATTTCAGCGCGACGCCGATTCAATGGATTCCGGGCGACCCGGCCAGCACGCACATCATCAACACGCTGAACCTGCTGTTTCCCGAGGGCGAGCTGTGGTTCTGCCGCGTATACAACAAGGCGCTGCCGCTGATCGACGACCCAGCGCTGCGCGCGGACGCGGAAGGCTTCCTGCGTCAGGAGGCCGTGCATTCGCGCTCGCACGGCGGCGTGCTCAAGCACTACTACGAACGGCATGGGATCGATACGCAGCCGTTCACGAAACGCCTCGCCTGGCTGTTCGGCAAGATGCTCGGCGAGAAGGCGTTCGGCTTCGCGGCCGAGCTCGGCAAGACGCGCTACTGGTTGCGCCAGCAACTGGCGGTGATCGCCTCGCTCGAACATTTCTTCGGCTATCTCGGCAACTGGGTGTTGAACGCGCGCGCGCTCGACGAGGCGAACGCCGATCCGACCATGGTCGACCTGCTGCGCTGGCACGGCGCGGAAGAAGTCGAGCATCGCACCGTGGCGTTCGATATCTACCGGCACATGGGCGGCCATTACCTCGAACGCGCGCTGCACATGAGCTTCGTGATCGTGCTGCTGCTGTATTTCGTCGCGACGGGCGCGAAGTTCATGTACCGGCGCGATCCGGCGGCGGGCCGCTATCCGGGCTTCGCGATCGCATGGTGGCGCGGCTCGCGGCGCGGCCACCTGCCGTCGTTCTGGAAGATGATCGCGGCGGCGCTGCGGTATTACCGGCCCGGGTATACGCCGCACGCCGAAGGTTCGACCGCGCAGGCGCTCGCCTATCTCGCGCGCTCGCCCGCCGCGCAAGCCGCCGCGCACGGCGGGAACTGGGGGGCGGCAAGGCGGGCGGCGGGGGAAGGTTGACGCGGCGGCCGCATCGTCGACGGCGACGCAGGGCATGCATCGGCCAGCCCGGCGTCGACACCCGCGCCGTCGAATGGACTTCGTCCGTCGGCGCATGCGGCGCGGCCCGCGATGAGTCGATCAATCCCCGCGCCTGCGCAAAACCTCGCCGCGCGCCGGACAAGACAATGAATAAGAAAAATGCCACGAAATAGCCGCTGTCCATTTCACGACAAATCGATATTTTTTACCGACCATATCACGCGCATCAGGACTCGACATTTTCACTCATCCCGGCACCTCGATTTCCCGCATGAAAAGTCGAATCGAATAAAATCAGACCCCAAAACCACCCGATTCCGCGCGCCGGCCCACGCCTTGCCCTGCCGGCCAACCCTCTCCTCCCCCGCCATTCCACCATCCTTCCCCTAACGACTTTATTCAAACAAAATCCCGCCGTTTGGAATCCTCCCTCTATCCCGATCTTCCTTGACTTCTCATTTTAAATATCCAAAGAATGCATCATGCTTCGCGCATGTTTGCAGAAAAATAACCACACCATAACAAACAGATATCACCTGTATTCACGACACGCTTCGAAATAATGACAATCGGAAAGCCGTCAGGCCGGACCGGTTGAAGAACACGCCAATCACCCGAGGGATACCTGATGAGCGCAGGCCAACCGCCGTCGCCGGCCGGTGACGAGCACACGATCGACAATGCGCTGCGCGGCGCCGACACCGCGCCCGCCGCCCGTCTCGACCGCGCGCTCGCGCTGATCATCGTCGCCCTGCCCGCTGTCGGCACCGCGCTCGCGATCGCCCTGTGGATCGCGGGGCACGGCCCGGGCCCCGTCGAATGGGCCGTGTTCGGCGTGTTCTACTTCGCGACCGCGCTCGGCCTCGAAGTCGGCTTTCACCGGCACATCACGCACAAGGCGTTCAACGCACGGCCCTGGGTCCGCGCCACGCTGATCGCGATGGGTTCGATGGGCGTGCACGGCCCGGTCAACTGGTGGGCCGCGATCCATCGCCGCCACCACGCCACCAGCGACGGCCCCGGCGACCCGCATTCGCCGCACCTGTCCGGCGCCAGCGCGGGCGGCCTGCTGCAAGGGCTGTACCACAGCCACTTCGGCTGGCTGTTCGTCGGCCGCTCCACGCGCCCCGACGGCTGGGAACGCTACGTCCCGGACCTCTATCGCGACCCGCTCGTGTTCCGCCAGCACATGCTGTACTACCGCTGGGTGGTGATCGGCCTCGTCGTGCCGCCGCTCGTCTGCGGCCTCGCGGCGCGCTCGTGGAGCGGCGTGCTGCTCGGCTTCCTGTGGGGCGACCTGGTGCGGATCTTCGCGGTCAGCCACTGCATCTGGGCGCTCAATTCGTTCTGCCACGTGATCGGCCGGCGCGACTTCGCCACCACCGCGCACGACCGCAGCCGCAACAGCCTGCTGCTCGCGCTGCCCACCTTCGGCCAGGGCTGGCACAACAACCACCACGCGTTCCCGGGCTCGGCGTTCACCGGCCTGCACTGGTGGCAGCTCGACCCGGGCGGCCTGTTCGTGCGCGTGCTGCAAGCGCTGCGCCTCGTCTCCGAGGTCAATCGGCCGCCGGCCGAACTGATCGAGAAGAAGCGCCTTTCCTGACCCCTCTGCCACTCACGGAGATTCCCGATGACGCAAGCGACTATGACGGCCGTCCAGCCCGATGCGGAAACCGCGCAGGAGATCCAGAACTGGATGATCGCGTACCTGGTGAACCAGAACGGTATCGGCCGCGACGCGATCGACCTCGACAAGGAGTTCATCGACTACGGCCTCGATTCGGCCGCCGCGCTGCGGATGGTCGGCGATCTCGAGGACTACCTGAAGCGCAAGCTGTCGCCGAGCCTGCCCTACGAGCACCCGACGATCGCGCAGCTCTCGCGCGCCCTCGCCGGCCGTTGAACGCCCCGCGCGCCGCCCGCGCCGCACCGCGCACGGGCCCCGCGCGCGACTTCGCACGCAATCCGCCCGCCGACCCGTCGGCCCCCATCAGGAGCAAGCCCATGACACCGGAAGTCGATACGCCGCGGCCGGCCGCCGGCCCCGCGTTCGGTGCGTCCGCCGACGCCATCCAATACCACTACGACATCGGCAACGCGTTCCTCGCGCTCGCGCAGGAAGGCGGCCGCAACTACTCGTGCGCGATGTACCACGAGGGCGACACGCATGAGGAAGCGCAGATCCGCAAGCTCGACTATCACATCGACCAGATCCGCGCGCGCGGCGCGGCGCGCGTGCTCGACATCGGCTGCGGCTGGGGCGCGCTGCTCAACCGGCTCGTCACGGTCGCGGGCGTCGGGCAGGCGGTCGGGCTCACGCTGTCCAACGAACAGATCCGCCATATCCACGACAGCTATCGCCATCCCGGCATCGAGGTGCTGCTGAAGAACTGGCAGGACTACCGACCGGACGAGCCGTTCGACGGCATCATCTCGCTCGGCGCGTTCGAGCATTTCGCCAAGATCGACGAGGACAAGCTCGAGGTCTACCGCTACTACTTCGAGAAGTGCCACGCGTTCCTGAAGCCGGGCGCGCGCATGTCGCTGCAGACCATGGGCTACGGCGACGTGCCGCGCGACCGGCAGCACACCGACCTGTTCATCGCCCACGAAGTGTTCCCCGAATCCGACCTGCCGTATCTCGCGGACATCGTGCGCGCGTCGGAGATGCTGTTCGAGGTGGAGCTGGTGCGCAACGACCGGCACGACTACACGCGCACCATGCGCGCCTGGTTCGAGAATCTGCGCGCGAACCGCGACCGCGCGCTCGCGCTCGCGCCGCTGCATGTGATCGAACGCTACGAGCGCATGTACCGGACCATGAGCTACTCGTTCGACCTCGGCGCGTTCGCGCTGTACCGGATCACGTTCCGCCGGATCGAGCCGAACCGGCTCGGCGCGCGCGCGTCGTAACCGCCCGGGCGCCACGATGGACGATCCCTCGCTGCTCGACGCCCCCCGCCGCGCGCCCGCCCCGCCGAGCGCGTCGGCGGCCGACGACGCCCACCTGTCGGTCGCGTCGCGCCTCCGGCACCTGGGCGTCGCGCTGATCCCGACGCTCGGCACGCTGGCCGCGCTGCTGTCGTGGGCGCTCGGCGGCCCCGCGCCGCGTCCGCGCGAGTTCGCGCTGCTCGCCGGCTTCTACGTGCTGAACCTGCTCGGCATGGAACTGGCGCTGCACCGCTACTTCGCGCACCGCGCGTTCAAGGCCACGCCCGCCACCCAGGTCGCGCTCGCGGTGCTCGGTTCGCTCGCGTACATGGGGCCGCTGATGTGGTGGGTCGCGATCCACCGCAAGCATCATGCGCATACCGACCGGCCCGGCGATCCGCACACGCCGCAGCTCGGCGGGCCGGGCCTGCGCGGCCGCCTGACCGGTTTCTGGCAAGGTCACGTCGGCTGGCTGTTCACGCCCGAGCGGGCCCGGCCGCCGGCCTGGAACCGCTATGCGATGGATCTCTACCGCGACCCCGTGCTGCTGCGGATCCATCACGCCTACGACTACTGGCTCGTGCTCGGCCTGCTGCTGCCGATGCTCATCGACGGGCTCGTCGATCTGTCGTGGAAAAGCGCGCTGCTCGGCCTGCTGTGGGGCGGCACCGTGCGGGTGTTCCTCGCGACGAACGCGGTCTGGGCGGTCAACTCGGCCGGCCATCTGTTCGGCGCGCGCCCCTACCCGGGCCGCGACGCGAGCGGCAACCTGTTCTGGCTCGCGCTCGTCACGCTCGGCGCGGGCTGGCACAACAATCACCACGCGTTCCCGCAGTTTGCGAGCACGCGGCTGCGCTGGTGGCAAATCGACGTGACCGCCTGGGTGATCGCGCTGCTCGAACGTCTGGGCCTCGTCTGGGACGTCCAGCATCCCGATCCCGCGACGGTCCGCAAGAAAGCCGGCGCCGGCGCGAAACCCCAGGACTGAACGGACCCCGCCATGACCACCCCGCGCATCTTCGACGCCCGCGTCCACCTGCTCCCCGACTCCGTCGCGAAGCTCGTCTGGAAAAACTATGCGCGCGATGCGTGGGACATCCGCTACCAGCTGCTCGCGGACGCCGCGCTCGCGTTTCTCGCCGCGCACGGCGTCGAGCGCGTCGCGGGCATCTGCTATGCGTCGCAGCCCGGCATCGCGCCCTTCCTGAACACCTTCATGGCCGGCCTCCATGCGCGGCATCCGGCGCAGGTGGTGCCGTTCGGCACCGTGCACCCGGGCGACGAGGACTGCGTGCGCGAAGTCGAGCGCGCGCTCGACACGCTGGGCTTCGCCGGCATCAAGCTGCACTGCCACCTGCTGCGGATGGCGCCCGACGATCCCGCGCTCGCGTCGATCCTCGACGCCGTCGCCGAACGCGGCAAGGTCGTCAACCTGCATTCGGGCGCGGTCGCGAAGAACAACGCGGCGCTCGATGCGGTCAGGGCGTTCTGCAATGTCGATCGATTCCGGCGCGCGCTGCGCCGCCGCCCCGCGCTCAGGATCATCGTCCCGCACATCGGCTACGATGAAGTGCAGGCCTATCTCGACCTGATGGACGAATTCCCGAACCTGCACTTCGATACCGCGATGGCGTTCGGCGGCCACCGCGTCGCGATCGGTGAAACGATTCCCGATGTGCGCCCGCTCGTGCCGGCGCGCTACCCGCGCGGCATGCATCCGCCGCTGCCCGATCCGTGGCGCCCCGCGCTCGAACAGCTGGTGCCGCAGATGCAGGCCCGGCCGACGCGCTTCCTGTACGGCAGCGACTTCCCTTATGTGCCCTACGACTGGGATCTGGAAATCCGCCAGCTGACGCGCTACCTGCCGCCCGAGGTTCTCGAGCGCGTGCTGTGGGACAACGCGGCCGCGCTGTTCGGCGCACCGCGCGAAGCGGAGCGGGAAAGCGCCGCCGCCGCGCAGGGAGCGAACGAATGAACGACGCGGACCGGAACATCGACGCATGCCGGGACTTCGTCGCGCTCGCGCGCCACCGCGCGCGAACCACGCCCGATCTGCCGGTCTACACCTTCGTCGGCTTCGGCGACGAACCGTCGCAGGTGCTGACCTGCGCCGAACTCGACCGGCGCGCGACCGCGCTCGCCGCGCGTCTGCTGGCCCGCGCGCGGCCCGGCGACCGCGCCCTGCTGCTGTTCGCGCCCGGGCTCGACTACATCGTCGCCTTGTTCGGCTGCCTGTATGCGGGCGTGATCGCGGCCCCCGCGTACCCGATCGAACCCGCGCAAGCGGTGCGCACGCTGCCGCGCCTGATCGCGATGGTCGCCGATTGCGCGCCGGCCGTGATCCTCGGCACCGCGGCGGAGCGCGACGCCTGCGCGCAACCCGGCGCGCCGATGCAGCCACTCACGCGCCTGCCGTGGCTGGCCGTCGACGCGCCCGACCTCGACGAACCGACCGCCGCGCCCCTGGACCCGACCGCTTCGCCCGATCCCGCGCAACCCGCGTACCTGCAATACACGTCCGGCTCCACCGGCTCGCCGAAGGGCGTGATGATCGGCCATCGCAACCTCATGCACAACTCGGCGCTGATCGCGCGCCGCTTCGGGCACGATGCAAGCAGCCGGGGCGCGATCTGGCTGCCGCCGTATCACGACATGGGACTGATCGGCGGCATCCTGCAGCCGCTCTACGCCGGCTTTCCGGTCGCGCTGATGTCGCACCTCGATTTTCTCAAGCATCCGCTGCGCTGGCTGCGCACGGTCAGCACATTCCGCGCGACCACGAGCGGCGGCCCCAACTTCGCCTACGAAATGCTCGCGACGATGCGCATCGCCGACAGCGATCTCGACCGTCTCGATCTCGCCAGTTGGCGTCTCGCCTTCGTCGGCGCGGAGCCGATCCGAGCCCGCACGCTGCACGCGTTCGCCGCCCGCTTCGCACGCTGCGGCTTCGACGCCGCCGCGTTCTATCCCTGCTACGGGCTCGCCGAGCACACGCTGTTCACGACCGGCGCGCCGCTGCGCGGCGATGCGCCCGGGCCGGTCGGCGCACCGGACGCCGGCGTCGCGTGCGGCGCGCCGGCCGAGGACAGCATGCTGCTCGTGGTCGACCCGCGCACCGGCGAGCGCTGCGCGGACGGCGAAGTCGGCGAACTGTGGGCGAGCGGGCCGAGCGTCGCGCAAGGCTATTGGGGGCAGCCCGCGCTGACGCGGGAAACCTTCTCGGCGCGGGTCGCGGGCGTCGCGGGCGCCTTCATGCGGACGGGCGACTACGGCTACCTGCGCGACGGCGAGCTG
Organism: Burkholderia sp. GW821-FHT14F03; assembly: GCF_058803765.1. Lineage (NCBI taxonomy): Bacteria > Pseudomonadati > Pseudomonadota > Betaproteobacteria > Burkholderiales > Burkholderiaceae > Burkholderia > Burkholderia sp. GW821-FHT14F03. The sequence goes on along the minus strand of NZ_JBXAPG010000059.1, from coordinate 4,662 downwards.
GTCGTGACGGGTCGGCTCAAGGACATGCTGATCATCCGCGGCGCGAATCACTACCCGCACGATCTCGAAGCGACGATCGAGACGCTCGATCCGGAGGTGTTCCGCCCGGGCGGCTGCGCGGTATTCGCGGTCGACGCCGCGCGGCAGGCCGCGCCGCGCGTGACGGTGGTGCGCGAACTGCGGGCGCGCCACCTGCCCGCATTCCGCGACAACGCCGAGGCGGCGCGCGGCGGCCACTTCGAACGCCTGCGCCGCGCGATCACGCAGCGGCACGGCATCGTCGTGCACGATATTCTCTTCACGCCGCCGTCCGCGGTGCCGAAGACGACGAGCGGCAAGGTCCAGCGCCACGCCTGCCGCGACCTGCTGCTGCGCGGCGCGCTGCCGATCGTCGCGCAATGGCATGCGGATCCAGCCTGAACGGCTCAACCACGGAGACAAGCAATGTCGGAACAACGGGATGCGGACTACTTCAATCGCCTCGGCAAGGACTATCTGCCCGGGTTGCTCGGGATGGTCATCACGGAACTGGACGGTCTGTACCTGAAGGCGGAACTCGACGTCCGCCAGTCGCTGCTCGCGCCGAACGGCTATCTGCACGCGGGCACCCTCGTGAGCATGGCGGACACCGCATGCGGCTACGGTTGCTTCGCGAACCTGCCGGAAGGCGCGACGAACTTCACCACGATCGAGCTGAAAAGCAATTTCATGGGCACCACGCGCGACGGCGTGATCCATTGCGAGGCGCGCGCGCTGCATGCGGGCCGCACGACCCAGGTGTGGGACGCGCTGGTCCGCCATGAAGGCAAGCTGCTCGCGACGTTCCGCTGCACGCAGATGATCCTCTGGCCGACCCGGTGACGCGATGAGCACTTCGTCCGATCTCCGTGTCGAAGCGCGCCCCGTCAGCCGCCTCGGCGCATCCATCGACACGACCTGGCTCGACACGCTGCGGCTCGGCGCGCGCGCCGCGCGGATCCGCCGCGGGCCGGCCGCGCATGCGCGCGACGGCGTGCGCATCGTCGACGTGTCGAACTGCGCGATGCGGGTGCGCGTGACGGGCGCGCGCATCGGCAGCCAGCCGACCATCGTGCTGGTCTGCGATCCGCCGAGCGTGATCGAGCATTTCGATGCGCTCGTCTCGCTGCTCGCGCCCGAGGCGCGGGTCGTCTGCCTGGAGCCGCCCGGCTTCGGCTATTCGGTGCCGCGCCGCGCCTTCCGCTTCACGTTCGACAACTACCGGACCGCGATCGACGAACTGCTGCTGGTGCTCGACGAAGGCCCTTATCTGCTTGCGTTCTCGTGCGTCTGGGCGCACATCGCGCTGCAGATCGCCGCGCAGCGGCCCGCATGGATCGCCAAGCTGCTGCTGTGGCAATGCGTCGCGTGGGAGCAGCAGGTCAGCTGGGCGAACTATGTCGACGCGGACCATACCTTGTCGCGCCCGCTCGTGGGTCAACTCGCGGGTATGTTGGGTACGCGGCGCATCGGGGTCGGCTGGTATCGCGCGGCGATGGCCAAGGATCGGTATCGGGACTTCACGCCCACGCTGTTGTCAGCGCTCGACAGCGGCGCGTTCTGCTGTCTCGCCTCGCTGTGGCAGCAGTTCTATCGCGACGCGCCGCCCGAGGTTCAGATCGATCAGCCGACGCTGCTCACCTGGGGACATGCCGATCGCACGCATCGCCACAGCGACAAGACTTCGTTGTCGCGCACGCTGCGCCGCGTGGTGCGGCACAGCGGCTTCGACCGAGCCGGGCACTCGCCGGAACTGGAGGACTGCCCGGCCTTCTCGCGCCTGCTGCTCGACTGGCTCGCCGCGCCGGATTATGTGCCGTCGGTCGTCGGTCCGTCGGAGGGAGAGGCCGGTTGAAGCAATGCGGTCGCGGCGGGAGGCGTGGCGGCGACGCCGCCGCCGCTTTCCGCTCCGCCCCGGTGCGTCGCGCCCATCGATATACGATTCGCATTCCTGCATGATTAATCTTTCAAGCGTGTGATGGCCGAACCCGCTTCACCCCGCGCATCGAACCGCAAACGCCCCGGAAGTCATCGCATCTCGCGCGCCTGTTCTCCACGCCTATCGCCGCCATACCCAATTTCAATTGGCATATCGTCCGACGATCTCTTGTAATGCAATCGGTTTCACCAACCTGATTGTCATCAAGGAGTTCCCACGACATGTCCACCGCCACGAACCGTTTGCGCCTGGGTCTCGTCGCCGCCGCCTGCGTCGCGCTCGCGACCACGGCCTCGGCCGCCGACCTCACGCGCGACAATGGCTCGCCTGTCGGCGATAACCAGAATTCGCAAACCGCCGGACCGAACGGCCCGGTGCTGCTGCAAGACTCCCACCTGATCGAAAAACTGCAGCGCTTCGATCGCGAGCGGATCCCCGAGCGCGTCGTGCACGCGCGCGGCACCGGCGCTTTCGGCGAATTCGTCCCGAGCGCCGATCTCGCCGATCTCACGATGGCGAAGGTGTTCACGCCCGGCACGCGCACGCCTGTGTTCGTGCGCTTCTCGACCGTGATGGGCTCGCGCGGCTCGCCCGAGCAGGCCCGCGATCCGCGCGGCTTCGCGGTCAAGTTCTACACCGAGCAGGGCAACTGGGATCTGGTCGGCATCAACTGGCCGATCTTCTTCATTCGCGACGCCATCAAGTTCCCGGACTTCGTGCACGCGAACAAGCCGAGCGCGGTCACCGGCGTGCAGGATCCGAACCTCGCCTTCGACTTCTTCGCGCACACGCCCGAAGCCACCAGCATGCTGACCCGGCTGTACACCCCCGAGGGGATGCCGGATTCCTATCGGCACATGGACGGCTTCGGCGTGCACGCCTTCAAGTTCGTCAATGCGCAAGGCCAGGTGCACTACGTGAAGTTCCATTGGAAGAGCGCGCAGGGCATCCACGGCATGCGGCCGAAGGACATCCCGGGCTCGGTCGGCGCGGACTGGAACCTGATGACGAACGACCTGTACGGCGCGCTGAAGGCTGGCGACTATCCGAAGTGGGATCTGTATATCCAGGTGCTCTCGCCCGCGGACCTCGGCAAGTACGACTACGATCCGCTCGACGACACCAAGGTCTGGAGCGATGTGCCGGAGCGCAAGGTCGGCACGCTCACGCTGAACCGCGTACCGGACAACTTCTTCGAAAGCACCGAGGAATCGGCGTTCGCGCCGTCGCGGCTCGTGCCCGGCATCGAGCCGTCGGAGGACCGGATGCTGCAAGGCCGTGTGTTCTCCTATGCGGACACCCAGATGTACCGGCTCGGCGCGAACTTCAGCCAGTTGCCGATCAACCGCCCGCGCGTGCCGGTCGTCAGCAACAACCAGGACGGCGCGATGAACGGCGGCGGCCGCCAGGGCGAGGTGAACTACGAACCGTCGACCCTCAACGAGATCGCGCAGAACCCGCGCTACAAGTACGTCCAGACGCCGCTCTCCGGCGTCACGCAGCAAGCGGCGATCCACAAGACGCTGAACTTCAGGCAGGCCGGCGAGTACTACCGCGCGCTGTCCGAGCGTGACCGCCAGGATCTCGTGACGGCGCTGTCGGCGGACCTGCGACGCGTGACCAACGACCGGAACAAGTACACGATGCTGTCGTACTTCTACAAGGCGGACGCCGACTACGGCGCACGCCTCGCGAAGGCCACGCAGGCCGACGTGTCGCGCGTGAAATCGCTCGCGGACCAGCTCGTCGAGCACTGATCCCACGCCCCGCCCGGGGACGCGGCATGCCGCGTCCCCGACCCGATGCTCCTTCAAGCGCGCCCGCACGACGTGCGGGCCTTGCCACGATGAATCCTCGCTCGATTTTCACGTCGCGCGCCTGGCGCGCGGGCGCGCTCGCCGCGCTGCTGCTCGTCGCCGCTGGTTGCGCGCACATCGAACCGCCCTCCACGGCCGCGCTCCGGAGCGCCGCGCCCAAAACCGTGCGCGATTACGACGACACCTGGTTCGCGGCGGCGCGTCTCGGCCGCATCGACATCCTGCAGGCGCTCGCCGACGCCGGCTATCCGCTCGACGCCAGGACTCGCGAAGGGTACACGGCGCTGATCCTGAGCGCGTATCGCGGCCAGAGCGATGCGCTCACCTACCTGCTGCGCGCGGGCGCCGATCCGTGCGCCGCGGACCGGCACGGCAACACCGCGCTGATGGGCGCGATCTTCAAGGGCGATGCGGCGATCGCGCGCACGCTGATCGCGACGCGCTGCCCGATCGACCAGACCAACAACGCGGGCGCGACCGCGCTGTCGTTCGCGACACTGTTCGGTCGCCTGGACCTGCTGCCGACCCTCGTCGCGCGCGGCGCGGATCCGGACCACGTCGACGCGCTCGGCCGGACCGCGCTGCAAACCGCGCTGCTGCAAGGCAACCGCGACGCGGCTGCCGCGCTCGAACGCCTGGGCGCCACGCCGAATGCCGACCAGACGCTGCGGATGCGCCCGTAACGCCACGCGAGCGTTGACAAGCGCCTGCGCCGCCGACACACTGCAGGTCATGAACACGCGCACCGTTTTCACTCTCTCGTCAGGCCGCCGATCGGTAATTGCACGACGTGCATTACCCGGGGCCTCCGTGCGCTAGCTGTGAAGCGTCAAGAGGTTGTTTCTCGATACGGGAAGTCTGGCCATCGGCGCAACGCCGCCGATGGCG
>NZ_JBXAPG010000058.1:0-39516 GCF_058803765.1 Burkholderia sp. GW821-FHT14F03 | reverse complement strand
ACCCGGTAGCCCGTCCAGCATCCCAATGCCTGTAGTGCTTTGCGATCCAGCAATTTGGCCTCCAACGCCCGTTTCCACTGGCGTCAGATTACCAACTGCACCCAAAGCTTCCACGGTTTCCCGCGATGAAGCAAAAAAAAGCCCGCTGCGAAAGCGGGCGAGAATCCCAGTCAAGGAGGTATCACACGAACTACGGAGTCAGGTTAAGGCGCCTGCGACAGGCGGACAACGAAGCATTTTCGATATGGTTATCGCGGGCGGTCAGCGGTCGATCGGATGAAACCTGCGCTGGCCCGTCGACCGCGCGACGAACGGCTCGCCCACCCGACGGGAACATCCAGAATGGTGGGGAAAGCACCGCCCGCCATGTTATATGATCGGGGTTTATCGAAGTGGAAGCAGTCAACATGCAAGTGCTCGTCGACGCCGACGCCTGTCCCGTCGTCATCAAGGACATCCTGTTTCGCGCCGCGCGTCGCGCCGAAGTGCAGTTGACGCTGGTGGCGAATCAATTCCTGCGCACCCCGCCGTCCCCGTTCATTCGGTCGATCCAGGTGCCGGCCGGCTTCGACGTGGCGGATGCCCGCATCGTCGACATGGCTGCCTCGGGCGATCTGGTGATCACCGCGGACATCCCGCTGGCCGCCGCAGTGCTCGACAAGGGCGCGCAAGCGCTCGATCCGCGCGGAAACTGGTTCACGCCGGAGAACATCAAGGAGCGTCTGTCGGTTCGGGAGGTGATGGATCAGTTGCGGCAGGCCGGCATCGACACCGGCGGCCCGGCGCCCTTCAGCACGCGCGACAGCAAGGCGTTCGCGGGGCAACTCGATCGCTTCCTCGCACGGCGGGCTGCGCCGCCCCGCTGAGCGCTGCGCGCGTGAGCGGCGCGCCGGGACGGAATGTCGCCGGGGCGGATTGAATGCGCCGCGCGCTCGCGGCGCGCGACGCGGTGCCGGCTCGAACGGGTCTGAGAAACCCGCTCATGAGCCCGGCAGCGTTAGCGGCGACGCATCGGGCGCGGCTGGCCGCCCATTGCACGCTCGTCCTTGTGCCGGAAATTGATGCGGCCCTTCGACAGATCGTAGACCGACAACTCCAGCGTGACCCGATCGCCGGCAAGAATACGGATATGATTTTTGCGCATGCGGCCCGATGCATAGGCGCTCACCACCACGCCGTTCTCGAGCGTGACGCGGTACTTGCTGTCCGGCAGCACTTCGTCGACGACGCCGTCGAGTTCAAGCAGTTCTTCCTTGGCCAAATCAATTCCTCCAGTGAGCGTAATGCTGCGCCGATGCAAAGCGCCAGCCAATGCCGCCGACGCCGCATCGCTTCCACGCGGGGTGGATGTCGCCAGGTCGGGGGCGCGACATGCGCGGGGCCGAGACCTGACACGTCGACAAGGCGGCGAATGGCCTGCGAAACGCGCGTCAACCGCACGCTCGATTCGCGCCATCGGCGGAAATGCGACGTCAATGGCTTGCCCGCAGGGCGGGCAAGCCATTGACGCCATACCTTTGGCCCGCAGGCACGGTAAAGATGAATGCGGGAAAGGATCCCTGGGACGCGTGACGCCCGGGGGGCGCCACGGTTCGAGGCGAGAAAATCGCGCCGCCCCCGCCGGGACGACGCCATCCGGCCGCGTTACTGCGGCGTGATGTTCGAAGCTTGCAGGCCCTTCGGGCCGCGCTTCGTTTCGTAGCTGACCTTCTGGCCTTCGGCCAGCGTCTTGAAGCCCGTGCCGCGCACTTCGGAGAAGTGAGCGAACAGATCGTCGCCGCCCTTGTCCGGGGTGATGAAGCCAAAGCCCTTGCTATCGTTGAACCATTTAACGGTACCGGTTTCCACTGAGTATTTCCTTAAGCAGACAAATGAAGGTGCATGCCCTCGATAAAGGGCACATGAAGAATCAAGAAGGAGAGACCAACGAGAGCCGCGCATCGCGGCAGATGATGAGCAATCGAACAACTTGGAGACTGTGGGCGACGACAGTACGCGACAAATCACGTTGCGTCAAGGAATTTCGTTCCATACCGGGCGTCGCCCGTCATTTTTCGTGTCCGAACCGCGTGAGGCGCCGCGATTCCGGCGCACCGGGCCCGGCATCGCCCCTCCGCCCCGCGGCGCGCATGCGGCCGCTCCCGGCGCCTCCCGAGCCGCCCAAAAGGAAAGCGGCGCGTTCCGCCGGAAGCGCGCCGCCGTCGCCCGCTCAAGCCCGCATCACGGCTCGTGGCGCAGATAGCCATCCTTGCTCGGGTCGCGCATCTTGTACGACACGATCAAGGACACGGCGCACAGCGCGGTCACATACCAGTAGAAGGTCGATTCGCTGCCGATCGACTTGAACCACAGCGCGACGTACTCGGCCGAACCGCCGAAGATCGCATTGGCCACCGCGTACGACAGGCCGACGCCCATCGCGCGCACTTCCGGCGGGAACATCTCCGCCTTGATCAGCCCGCTGATCGACGTGTAGAAGCTGACGATCGCCAGCGCGACGATCACGAGGCCGAACGCCGCGTACGGGTTCGACACATCCTTCAGCGCGTGCATGAGCGGCACCGTGCCGATCACCGCGAACGAGCCGAACAGGATCATCGACATGCGTCGGCCGATGCGGTCCGACAGCGCGCCGAACAGCGGCTGCATCAGCATGTAGACGAACAGCGCGGCCGTCATCACGCTGCTCGCGGTCTTCGCGTGCATCCCCGCCGTGTTGACGAGGTACTTCTGCATGTAGGTCGTGAACGTGTAGAAGATCAGCGAGCCGCCCGCGGTGAAACCCACCACCGTCAGGAACGCGCCCTTGTGCTGCCACACGCCGCGGATCGTGCCCGCGTCCTTCGCCTTGCGCGATTCGCTGGTCGAGGTTTCGTCGAGCGACTTGCGCAGGTAGAGCGAGATCAGCGCGGCGAACGCGCCCACCACGAACGGAATGCGCCAGCCCCAGGCCTTCAGGTCGTCCGTCGACAGCGTCTGCTGCAGGACCACCAGCACGAGCAGCGCGCACAGCTGGCCGCCGATCAGCGTCACGTACTGGAACGACGCGAAGAAGCCGCGCCGGCCCTTCAGCGCGACTTCACTCATGTAGGTCGCGCTGGTGCCGTATTCGCCGCCGACCGACAGGCCCTGGAACAGGCGCGCGACGAGCAGCAGGAACGGCGCGAACGCGCCGATCTGCGCATAGGTCGGCAGCACGGCGATCACGAGCGAGCCGCCGCACATCATCAGCACCGAGATCATCATCGCGGCGCGCCGACCGTGCTTGTCGGCGATGCGCCCGAACAGCCAGCCGCCGATCGGCCGCATCAGGAAGCCCGCCGCGAACACCCCCGCCGTGTTCAACAGCTGGGTGGTCGTGTTGCCGCTCGGGAAGAAGGCCGGCGCGAAGTACAGCGCGCAGAACGAGTAGATGTAGAAGTCGAACCACTCGACGAGATTGCCCGACGACGCGCCGACGATCGCCATCACGCGGCGTCGGGTGTCGTTCGGAGCCAGAACGGTCTGGTCGGTCTGGACGTTCATGGATGGTCTGTTCCTTGAAGTTCTTGTGTTTGCACGGCGGCCGGATGGCCTGCCGCCGGCCCGCGCGCCGCGATGACACCGGTTCCAATCGCGTGCGCCCCCGCGATTTTAGCGAATTGTAAGTAAGCAGGATGTCCGGGATCGCCCCAATGTAGAAAAAAATTCTCCCTCGATGGCATCCATCAAACGAAAACGCCAGCCCGAGGCTGGCGTTTCATGCAAGCCTTGAAAGCCGCGAGCGGCTACAGACGAATCTCGGGCGCCGTATACCGGCACTCGTAGCGCTTGCGCACCGTCCCGTTCTCGTCGACGCTTTCGAGATACACGTCGAACTGCCAGAGCCGCACCATGTGCTTGAGCACTTCCTCGCTGTCGTTCGACAGATGGCGGTTGTCGGTCATGAAATGGCGCAGCGTGAGGCTGCGGTCGCCGCGGGTGTTGACCGACCAGACCTGGATGTTCGGCTCGCGATGATGGATGTCGTACTGCCGCGACAGGGCCTGGCGCACATACTGGTAGCCGCTGTCGTCATGGATCGCGGACACCTCGAGCGCATCGCGCATGTCGTCGTCGAGCACCGCGAACAGCCGCATTTCGCGGATCAGGTGCGGCGACAGGTACTGCGCGATGAAGCTCTCGTCCTTAAAGTTGCGCATCGCGTAGTGCAGCGCGGGCAGCCACGGGCTGCCGGCCAGCTCGGGAAACCAGCGGCGGTCCTCGTCGGTCGGCGCCTCGCAGATGCGGCGGATGTCGCTCATCATCGAGAAACCGAGCGCGTACGGGTTGATCCCGCTGTAGTACGGCTTGGTCACGGGCGGCTGGTAGATCACGTTGCTGTGCGAATGGAGGAACTCCATCATGAAGCCGTCGGAGAGCTTGCCCTGGTTGTACAGCGTGTTGAGCAGGGTGTAGTGCCAGAAGGTCGCCCACCCCTCGTTCATCACCTGGGTCTGGCGCTGCGGATAGAAGTACTGGCCGATCTTGCGCACGATGCGGATCACCTCCCGCTCCCACGGCTCCAGCAGCGGCGCGTTCTTCTCCGCGAAGTACAGCAGGTTCTCCTGCGGCTCGGGCGGATAGCGGCCCTCCTGCTCCTCCTGCTGTTCGAGCTTGCGCGCGGGCAGCGTGCGCCACAGTTCGTTGACCTGCGACTGCAGGTAGGTCTCGCGCTCGCGCCGCAGCGCCGCCTCTTTCGACAGCGACGGTTTCTGCGGCCGCTTGTAGCGGTCGACGCCGTAGTTCATCAGCGCATGGCACGAGTCGAGCAGCTCCTCGACCCGATCGAGCCCGTGGCGCTCCTCGCATTCGGCCACGTAGTTCTTCGCGTACACGAGGTAGTCGATGATCGCGTGCGCGTCGGTCCACAGCCGGAACAGGTAGTTGCCCTTGAAGAACGAGTTGTGGCCGTAGGCGGCGTGGGCGATGACGAGCGCCTGCATCGTCATCGTGTTCTCTTCCATCAGGTACGCGATGCAGGGATTCGAGTTGATGACGATCTCGTACGCGAGCCCCATCTGGCCGCGCCGGTAGCTCTTCTCGGTCGACAGGAAATGCTTGCCGAACGACCAGTGGCGATAGTTGACGGGCATCCCGACCGACGCATAGGCGTCCATCATCTGCTCGGCGCTGATCAGTTCGAGCTGGATCGGATAGATGTCCAGCTCGTACTGCTCGGCGACCTGCGCGATATGCGTGTCGTACTCCTCGATCAGCTCGAAGGTCCAGTCCGACGGACACGGCAGCGGCTTGCGTTCTGCAGCGTTCATACGCGCTTCCTTAGGCCCGCTCGCGGGCGCTTCTGGGGGTGACGTCCGCGCCGTCACGGCCTCGGGCTCGGGCCGCGCTGCGTCATCGTCCTTGCGGCGCGGCGCGTAGCCGCGCGCTTCGTTGTGCAGGTGGCGGGTCGTCATCGGCGCTCAAGTCTCCACGTGCTTCTCGAACAGTTCGCGGAACACGGGATAGATGTCCGCGGCCGATTCCACCTTCTTCATCGCGAGATGCGGCTGCGACAGCGCGAGCTGCGCATATTCGAGCCACAGGTTCTGCTCTTCCGGCGCGACCTGGATGTACGCGAAGTAACGCGTCTTGGTCAGGATCTCCTCGTCGAGGATCTTGCGGCACTTCGGCGAATCGTCGGTCCAGTTGTCGCCGTCGGACGCCTGCGCGCCGTAGATGTTCCACTCGGTCGGCGAATAGCGCTCGTCCATCACCTTGCGCATGAGCTCGAGCGCGCTCGACACCACGGTGCCGCCGCTCTCGGTCGAATGAAAGAAGGTGTCCTCGTCGACCTCCTCCGCGCGCGTGTGGTGGCGGATGAACACCACCTCGATGCGCTCGTAGTTGCGCTTCAGGAACAGGTACAGCAGGATGAAGAAGCGCTTCGAGAGATCCTTGCGCTGTTCGTCCATCGAGCCGGACACGTCCATCAGGCAGAACATCACCGCCTGGCTCGACGGCTGCGGCTGCTTCACGCGATTGATGTAGCGCAGGTCGAACGGATCGATGAACGGAATCCGCCAGATGCGCCCCTTCAGATGATGGATCTCCTGCTCGAGCAGCGCGATCTCGGCGCGCCGGTCGGCCGGATCGTTCTCGAGCGCCTCCAGTTGCGCCTCCAGCTCGCGCAGCGCGTTGACGAGCGGCGAGCCGAGCGCGATGCGCCGGCCCAACGCGCTGCGCAGCGAGCGCACCACGTCGATGTTGTTCGGCGTGCCCTCCGCCGCCCAGCCCGCGCGCACGCTCTTCCAGCTCGGCACGGTCAGCAGATGGGTCTTGACGAGGCGCGGCAGTTCGAGGTCGTCGAAGAAATACTGCATGAATTCCTCGCGGCTCAGCTCGAACACGAAGTCGTCCTGCCCTTCGCCCTCGTTGCTGGCCTGGCTGCCGCCGCCACCGCCGCCGCTGGGCGGGCGCGGAATCTTGTCGCCGCGGATGTAGTCGGCGTTGCCGGGATGGACGACTTCGCGCCGCCCGCCCGGGCCGTGCCGGAACGAGGGCTCCGCGATGTCCTTGCGGGGAATGGTGATGCTCTGGGTGTTCTGGATGTCCTTGATGCTACGGTCCCGCACGGCGTCCGAAACCGCGCGGCGAATATAGTTCTTGACGCGACGCAGGAAGCGTTCGCGGTTTGCAATGCTCTTATTCTTGCCGGCCAGCCTGCGGTCGATGATCTGATGAAGCACTCCCGGTCTCCCGCTCGAAAGTCGATGTGCCGGGAGGCGCGCCGCGCATGCCGGGATCCCGGATGCGGGCGGCGCCTCGCGGGCCGCCCGCGCGGCGCAGGCCGCGCGGACTTCGCGTGACGCAGGTCATGACGACTTGCGCACGCGCAGGTACCAATCGCACAGGAGCCGCACCTGCTTCGGCGTATAGCCCTTCGCGACCATCCGGTTCACGAAATCCTCATGCTTGCGCTGTTCCTCGGCGGAACCCTTCGCGTTGAACGAGATGACGGGCAGCAGTTCCTCGGTGTTCGAGAACATCTTCTTCTCGATCACGACGCGCAGCTTCTCGTAGCTCACCCAGGCCGGGTTCTTGCCGCCGTTCGCCGCTCGCGCGCGCAACACGAAATTCACGATCTCGTTGCGGAAGTCCTTCGGGTTGCTGATGCCGGCCGGCTTCTCGATCTTCTCCAGCTCGGCGTTGAGCGACGCGCGGTCGAAGCTCTCGCCCGTGTCGTGGTCGCGGAACTCCTGATCCTGAATCCAGAAATCCGCGTACGTCACGTAGCGATCGAAGATGTTCTGCCCGTATTCCGAGTACGACTCGAGATACGCCGTCTGGATCTCCTTGCCGATGAACTCCGCGTAGCGCGAGGCGAGCACGTCCTTCACGAACGACAGATACTTCTGCTCGGTTTCCGGCGGGAACTGCTCGCGCTCGATCTGCTGCTCGAGCACGTACATCAGGTGCACCGGATTCGCCGCGACCTCGGTCGAGTCGAAGTTGAACACACGCGACATGATCTTGAACGCGAAGCGCGTCGAGATGCCGGTCATCCCTTCGTCGACGCCCGCGAAGTCGCGATACTCCTGATACGACTTCGCCTTCGGATCGGTGTCCTTGAGATTCTCGCCGTCATAAACCTGCATCTTCGAGAACAGGCTCGAATTCTCCGGCTCGTGCAGGCGCGTGAGCACCGAGAACTGCGCCATCATCTTGAGCGTGCCCGGCGCGCACACGGCTTCCGCGAGCGACGAGTTGCGGATCAGCTTCTCGTAGATGCGGATCTCCTCCGACGAGCGCAGGCAGTACGGCACCTTGACGACGAAGATCCGGTCGAGCAGCGCCTCGTTGTTGCGATTGTTGCGGAACGCCTTCCATTCCGACTCGTTCGAGTGCGCGAGGATGATGCCGTCGAACGGGATCGCGCCGAACCCCTCGGTGCCCTTGAAGTTGCCTTCCTGGGTCGCGGTCAGCAACGGGTGCAGCACCTTGATCGGCGCCTTGAACATTTCGACGAACTCGAGCAGCCCCTGGTTCGCGAGACACAGGCCGCCCGAATAGCTGTACGCGTCGGCGTCGTCCTGCGCGTACTGTTCGAGCTTGCGGATGTCGACCTTGCCGACGAGTGACGAGATGTCCTGATTGTTCTCGTCGCCCGGCTCGGTCTTCGCGATGCCGATCTGCCGCAGGATCGACGGGTAGCGGCGCACGACGCTGAAGCGCCGGATGTCGCCGTTGTATTCGTGCAGGCGCTTCACGGCCCACGGACTCAGGATGCTCTTCAGATAGCGGCGCGGGATGCCGTACTGTTCCTCGAGGATCGGGCCGTCTTCGTCGTAGTCGAAGAGGCCGAGCGGCGATTCGTTGACGGGCGAGCCCTTCAGCGAATAGAACGGCACGCGCTCCATCAGTTGCTTGAGGCGCTCGGCGATCGACGACTTGCCGCCGCCCACCGGCCCCAACAGATACAGGATCTGCTTCTTTTCCTCGAGCCCCTGTGCGGCATGCCGGAAGTAGGCGACGACCTGCTCGATCACCTCCTCCATGCCGTAGAACTCCCGGAACGCGGGATAGACCTTGATGACCTTGTTCGCAAAGATGCGCGACAAGCGCGGATCGTTGCGGGTATCGACCTGCTCGGGTTCCCCGATCGCCTCCAGCATGCGTTCGCCCGCAGTGGCGTACGCTGATGGATCGTTTTTGCAGAGCGCGAGATACTCCTCCAGCGAGAGCTCTTCCTCTCGCGTTTTCTCGAAGCGGTTCGCGAAGCTGCTGTAAATATCCATGCTACCTCCTCGCCTGAGTCCGAAGACGTTCTTGCTCACTAAGATCACGTAGAAGCAGGACCGTTCGATTTCATCCTAAACCTATTTGGTTTTTTTTTCACGAAGAACCTCGGTGTCTTGCGTGTTGCGGGAAACGTGTCTTGGAAAGCAATTTTTGCTGCCCTACAATCTTCATCCCGACACACGTCGATCCATGCGCCGCGACGCCGATCCGCTCTCTTCGGGCATCGAATCGTCTCTTCCATTGGATGCCCGCGACACGCAAACCACCGCCCCCTGCCTCCCTATACGCGCGACGCGTCGCTCGCGACGACAGAGAAAACCCGACGTTACAATTTTTCGGCGCACAGCCCTTACGGAGATACCCGCCCCGCGCGACGTCAATCCCGCGCCGACAGCGTGGGTTGATGCGCGTCATGTCCGCGCGCCGCTTCGCATGCATCAAGCAAAACGCCCGCTTGAAGCGGGCGTTTTGCTTGATGCGGTCCATCCGAATTGGGGTGGATTCACGCGCGTGCGCTCAGAACGTCTCCCAATCGTCGCTGCCTGCCGCCACCGCGCGCGGCGCGGGTTCGGGCGCCGTCGCGCGCGGCGCGCGCTCGACGGCCGGCGCGGGTGCGCGGGGCGCGACAGCCGCGGGAGCGGGCGCCGGCGACGGCGCGACCCGCACCGCGTGCGCGCGGCTCGCCGTCGACACGACGGCGTCGGCCTGACGGCGCAGCGCGGCGTCGTCGATCTGGAACACGGCGACCGTCGCGCGCAGGCGGCCCGCCTGCTCCTCGAGCGACTGCGCGGCGGCGGCGGCTTCCTCGACCAGCGCCGCGTTCTGCTGCGTCACTTCGTCCATCTGCGTGACCGCGCGTGCAACCTGGTCGATCCCGGTGCTCTGTTCCTCGGACGCAGCCGCGATCTCGCCCATGATGTCCGTCACGCGCTGCACCGCGCCGATCACGTCGCTCATCGTGCGGCCCGCCTCGTCGACGAGCGCCGAGCCGCTGCGCACGCGCTCGACCGAGGTGTCGATCAATTCCTTGATCTCCTTCGCGGCGGCCGACGAACGCTGCGCGAGGCTGCGCACCTCGCCCGCCACCACCGCGAAGCCGCGCCCTTCCTCGCCGGCGCGCGCGGCCTCGACGGCCGCATTCAGCGCGAGAATGTTGGTCTGGAACGCGATGCCCTCGATGATCGCGATGATGTCCGCGATCTTGGCCGAGCTTTGGTTGATGTCGCCCATCGTGCCCACCACCTGCCCGACCACGACATTGCCCTTCTGCGCGATCTCCGATGCATTCGCGGCGAGCGCGCTCGCCTGGCGCGCGTTGTCGGCGTTCTGCTTCACGGTGCCCGTCAGCTGTTCCATGCTCGACGCCGTTTCCTGCAGCGCCGCCGCCTGCTCCTCGGTGCGCGACGACAGATCGATGTTGCCCGCCGCGATCTGCTTGGCCGCGGTCGCGATCGACTCGCTGCCGCCGCGCACCTCGGCAACCGTCTCGACGAGCCCCGTCTGCATCTTCGCGAGCCCTTCGAGCAGCAAGCCCATCTCGTCGCGCCGCGTCACGACGATCCGGCGGCGCAGTTCGCCCGCCGCGATCGCGTCGAAGTGTGCGAGCGCGTCGGTCAGCGGACGCGAGATCGCCTGGCCCAGCGTGACATACGACAGGAAAGCGGCCACGAGGCCCGCGATGAGCGAGGCGAAGGTCACGATGCGGGTCACGTCGAACACGCTCTGCGCGTGCTCGAAGCCCTGCTTCGCCTGGGTGAACTGGTAATCGCGCAGCGCCTGGCCCGCAACCGCGAAGTCGTTGAACACGACCTGCATCTGCTTGGCCTGTTCGACGATCCTGGCGCGGTCGTTCGAGAGCACCACCGGGCCGAACGCGTCGAACGACTGCTGGACCCGCTGCCGCTTCGCCGCCACGTCCTGCGCGAGACGGTCCTCGTCCTCGCCGCGCGGCAGGTCGAGATACTTCTTCCACCACATGTCGGAGGTCGCCCGCATCTCGTGCGAACGGTCGAGGGTCGCCTGCACGTCGGGCTCTCCCGCCATCAGCGCGGCGCGGTCGAGCGTGAGCCGCTCGCGCGCGGCGAACAGCTCGGCGGCCGCGACGTTGACCGCGCTCGGCATCTGGTTGGTGAACGTCTCGCGGTTGGCGTCGTTGGCCCGGCTCATCCCGATCAGCCCCAGTGCGCCGATCACGCACAGGAGGACCGAGAGAAACAGCATGGTGACGCCGATTCGTGCCCTGATCGTCAGGTTCTTCAGCATATCGTTCCCTGTCACGCTTCATGTAAACAAGACCGAAACAGGTGCGATTTCTCACCTTTTCGGGAGAAGCAAACGCTTCACTAGTTGCGTTTACGGCGCGAAACAAGAAGACTTAATGCGATTTTTATCCTATGACGAATAAAACAATCCATCGGTGCGCAATTCGAAACAATAAATAGCTGTCGAATTGCTTTCAAAGCGTCGCCGAGGGAAGCGCTCAGGCGTCGAGTTCGGCGCGTGTCGGGATCGACGGCTGCGCGCCCGCACGCGTGACCGACAGCGCGGCCGCGCGCTGCGCGAAACGGATCGCGCCGTCCGGGGCATCGCCCGCCGCGAGCCGGGCGGCCAGGCCGCCGATGAAGGTGTCGCCCGCCGCGGTCGTGTCGACCGGGGTCACGCGCGGCGCGGCGTAATGCTGCGCGCCGCCGTCGGCGAGGAGCGCGAACGCGCCCTGGCCGCCCAGCGTGATCAGCACGTTGCGCGCGCCCGCCGCCTGCAGCGCGCGCGCGGCCGCCTCCGCCTCGGCGGGGTCGCGCACCGGCAGGCCCGTCAGCGCGGCGGCCTCGACCTCGTTCGGGATCAGGTAGTCGACGAGCGGCAGCCAGTCGGCCGGCAGCGGCCCGACGGCGGGCGCCGGATTCAGCACGACCGTCTTGCCGTGACGCCGGCCCGCCTCGAGCGCGGCCTTCACCGTGTCGACCGGCGTTTCCAGCTGGCAGATCACCACGTCGGCGGCGGCAAACGCGGCGTCGTGCCGGGCGATCGCGTCGGGCGTGACCTCGCCGTTGCCGCCCGCGACGATCACGATCGTGTTCTGGCTCGCGTCGTCGACGACGATCAGCGCGACGCCCGTCGAGGCGGTCGTCGTGGTCGCGAGCGCGGCGCAGTCGATGCGCTCCGCTTCCAGCCCGGCGCGCAGCGCGGCGCCGTGGTCGTCCGCGCCGACACAGCCGAGCATCGCGACGCGCGCGCCGAGGCGCGCGGCGGCGACGGCCTGGTTGCCGCCCTTGCCGCCCGCCGCCTGCGCGAAGGTGCGCCCCGCGAGCGTCTCGCCCGGCTGCGGCAGCCGCGGCGAACGCACCACGAGGTCCATGTTGAGACTGCCTACGACCAGCACCTGCCCGGCGTCGCCCGACGCCGCATCATTCTTCTTCACTTCAGTCATGCACCATATCCGGACCCCGCCGGCTCCACATACACCGCGGTCGATTCCCGCAATACCAGCCGCGGCGACACCACGCGCCGCCGCTTCGGTCCCGTCGTCGCGCCGCCGCTGATCCGTTCGATCAGCGTCTGCGCGGCCATTTCTCCCAGCGCCCGCACCGACTGGCCCACCGTCGACAGCGCCGGGTACGTATAACGCGACAGCTCGATGTCATCGAAGCCGATGATCGAGCAGTCGGCGGGCACGCGGATGCCGCGTTCCGCCGCCGCGCGCAGCGCGCCGATCCCCATCAGGTCGTTGCCCGCGAAGATTGCGCTCGGCCGGATCGAGTCGAACAGCCGCGCGGCCGCATGATAGCCGCCGACGCACGAAAAATCGCTTTCGGCGATCGCGCCCGGCACGATGTCGATGCCGCGCTCGGCCATCGCGCGGATGAAGCCGTGCACGCGCATCGCGCTCACCGCCGTCTCGACCGGCCCCGTGATGCAGCCGATCTTCGCGTGGCCGAGTTCGAGCAGATGGCGCGTCGCGAGGTATGCGCCGCGTTCGTGGTCGATCTGCACGAGGTCGGCCGCGAGGCCCTCGATATTGCGGTCGACCACGACGAGCGGCTCGCGCGAGTCGGCCAGCGTCTCCGCCAGCACCGCGTCGTCGCCGGCCGAGGCGATGATGAGCCCGTCGATGCGCTTTTCCTGCAGCACGCGCAGGTAGTTGCGCTGCTTCGCGGGATCGTCGTCGGAGTTGCAGAAGAACACGCAATAGCCGCTGATCGCGCACTGATCCTCGATGCCGCGCGCCAGCTCCGCGAAATACGGATTGGTGCTGTTCGGCACCACGAGGCCGATGGTCGCCGTCGCGCGCGCCTTCAGCGAGCGCGCCACGGCCGACGGCACGTAGTTGAGCTGGCGGATCGCCCGCTCGACTTTCGCCCGTACGTCGGCCGACACCGGCCGCGAGTTGTTCACCACGTGCGATACCGTGGTGAACGACACGCCGGCGATGGCCGCCACATCCTTGATCGTCGCCATTCCCGTTTTCTCTCTGGTTTGTTGTTTTCCCGCGCGCTAGGTCCGGGCGCGCCGGCTGCGATAGGTGTCGAGCACCACCGCCACCACGATCACCGCGCCGGTGATGATGCGCTTGGTCGGCTCGTTCGCGCCGATCTGCGCGAGCCCCGCCGCCAGCACCGAGATGATCAACACGCCGAAGAACGTGCTGATCACCGAACCCCGCCCGCCCATCAGGCTCGTGCCGCCGATCACGACGGCGGCGATCACCTGCAGTTCGAGGCCCGCGCCCGCGTTCGGATCGGCGGCTTCGAGCCGCGAAATCTGAAAGAGCGCAGCCAGCCCCGCCAGCGCGCCCATCAGCGCAAACACGAGGATTTTATACGGGCGCGGGTTAACCCCGGCAAGTCTCACCGCTTCTTCGTTGGTACCGATACCGATCAGATAGCGTCCGAATACCGTGCGCGTCAGCACGAACTGCGCCGCGATCATCACCGCGACCGCGATCAGGAACGCCGGCGAGATGCCGAGCGCGATCGGATTCGAGAGGAAATCGAACGCGTCGCCGATGTAGGCGGTGCGCGAATTGGTGAGCTGGTACGCGAGGCCGCGCGCGGCTTCGAGCACGCCGAGCGAGACGATGAACGACGGAATCCGCCAGCCCACCGTGATCGCGCCGGTCAGGGTGCCGGCGGCGGCCGCCGCCGCCATCCCGAGCAGCGCGGCGGGCAGCGGCCCCCATTGCCACTTGAGCGCGGCCACGCTCACGACCGACGCCGCGAGCGCGAGCACCGAGCCGACCGACAGGTCGATCCCCGCGATGATCAGGATGAAGGTCATGCCGACCGACATCACGACGAGATCGGGGATCTGGTTGGCGATCGTGCTGAAGGTGTCGTAGGTGAAGAAATGCGCGCTGAGCGTCGAGAACAGCGCGATCATCGCGACGAGCGCGCCGGCGAGGCCAAGGTAGTTGGACAGGCCGAGCCGCGCGCCGCTGCGGCGCGCGGCGGCCGGCTCGACGGACGGGGACGGGGCGCGGCCGTCGCGCCCGGAAACGGGTTGCTGGTTCATCACGAATGTCCTGGGTGTGAAACGCCTGCGCGATCGGCAGGCCGGGAAGCGTCGAGGGCGTGCAATTGGGCGTCGCGACGGGCGTAGCCGGCGAACGCGGCGGCGAGCAGCGCGTCCTGCGTCCACGCATCGCGCTCGAACACCGCCTCCATGCGGCCCGCCGACATCACGCCGATCCGGTCGCAGATCAGCATCAGCTCGCGCAGGTCGCTCGACACCACGACGAGCGCGCGCCCCTCGCGCGCGAGCGCGCCCATCAGCGCATAGATGTCGAATTTCGCGCCGACGTCGATGCCGCGGGTCGGCTCGTCGAACAGCAGCACGGCCATGTCGCGCGCGAGCCAGCGGCCGATCACGACCTTCTGCTGGTTGCCGCCCGACAGTTCGCCGACCGGCTGCGCCGCGCCGTGCGCGCGGATGCGCATCGCGTCGATCTGGCGCTGCGCGAGCGCGGCCTCGCGGCGCGCGTCGACGACCCCGCCGCGCGCCACGCGCGTCAGCTGCCCGAGCGAGACGTTCGCGGTGATCGAATGCGGCAGCAGCAGGCCTTCGCCCTTGCGATCCTCGGTGATCAGCGCGATGCCCTGCCGCACCGCGTCCGCTGGCGAACCGATCCGGACGGGTTGCGGCGGCGCGCCAATCGACACGGTGCCGCGCTCGGCGCGGTCCGCGCCGAAGATCAGGCGCAGCAGTTCGGTGCGGCCCGCGCCGATCAGGCCGGAGATCCCGAAGATCTCGCCCGCGCGCACCTCGAACGACACGTCGCGCACCGCCTGGCCGCGCGTGAGCCCGTCGACCTTCAGGTACGGCGCGCCGATGCGGCGCTCGCCGAGGTCGATCCGTTCGCCGATCTCGCGGCCGACCATCAGCGCGACGAGCCGGTCGGTGGACAGGTTGCCCATCCGGTCGACGTGCACGAGCCGGCCGTCGCGCAGCACCGCGACGCGCTCGGCGACCCGCGCCAGCTCCTCGAGGCGGTGCGAGATGTAGACGAGCGCGACGCCGCGCGCCTTGAGCCGGTCGATCTGCTCGAACAGCAGCTCGACCTCGCGCGCGGTCAGCATCGCGGTCGGCTCGTCGAGAATCAGCAGGCGGCAGTCGCCGATCAGGTTGCGGGCGATCTCGACCATCTGCTGATGGCCGATGCCGAGCGCGCCGACCGGCGTGTCCGGATCGATCGCGTCGAGCCCGACCTGCGCCATCGCGGCGCGCGCGTCGTCGCGCAGGCGGCGCCGGTCGATCACGCCGAAGCGGCGCGGCAGGCGGTTCAGGAAGAGGTTTTCGGCGACGGTCAGCGTCGGCAGCAGGTTGAGCTCCTGCATCACCATGCGCACGCCGAGCGCCTCGGCCTGGGTCCGGCTCGCGGGGGCATAGGGCGCGCCCGCGAGCTGCATGGCGCCGGTGGTCGGCGTGACGAGCCCGCCGACGATCTTCGAGAGCGTGCTCTTGCCGGCGCCGTTCTCCCCCGTCAGCGCCAGCGCCTCGCCCGGGTAGAGCGACAGCGCGACGTCGGCCAGCACCGGCTCGACATAGGTCTTGCCGATCCCGGACACCGTCAGCACGGGGGTCGTGGAAGTTGAATCTGGTGCAGTCGAATCCATCGCGATCCTGTTGCGCGACCGCGCATGGCGGCGGACGCGTATCGATGCAAGGACGGGAAACGCGAGGCGGCCGTCGTGATGCTCACTGCGGATAACGGCCGCCGCGCGTCGATCTTGAGCGGCGCCGCCGCCCACGCCCCGCTTACTTCTTGGTGACGAGATCGACCGGCGTCTCGACGACGCCCGACATTTCCGACTGTTTCTTGTGCTCGGCGATCGCCTTGAGCGCGGTGTCGATGCCGAACACCGCCTGCTTCGCCGCGTACTGATCGGCGGTGGCGAGCACGCGGCCGTCCTGCAGCATCGGCTTGATCGCGTTGATGTTGTCGTAGCCGACCACGTACACCTTGCCCTGCTTGCCGGCCGCGCGCACCGCGGACACCGCGCCGATCGCCATGTTGTCGTTGCCGGCGAGGAGCGCCTTCAGGTTCGGGTATTCGTTCAGCATCGCCGACGCGACCGTGTTGCCCTTGTCGATCTCCCACTCGCCCGACTGCACCGACACGACCTTCGCGCCCGCCGCCTTCATCGCGTCCTGGAAGCCCGCGGTGCGCTGCTGCGCGTTGGTGGTCGTCGACACGCCTTCGATGATCCCGACCTGGTCGCCCGACTTCAGCTTCTTGGCGAGGAAATCGCCGATCTTCTTCGCGCCCTTGCGATTGTCCGGGCCGACGAACGGCACGTTCAGGTGCTTCGACTTGAGCACGTCCGGATCGAGCCGGTTGTCGATGTTGACGACGATGATGCCCGCGTCGACCGCCTTCTTGACGACCGGCACGAGCGCCTTCGAATCGGCCGGCGCGAGCACGATCGCGTCGACCTTCGACACGATCATCTGCTCAACGATGCGGATCTGGTTCGCGGTGTCGGTCTCGTCCTTGATGCCGTTCGTGATCAGGTCGAACTGGCTGGCGTTGTGCTTCTGGTAATCCTTCGCGCCGGTCTCCATCGTCAGGAAAAACTCGTTCGCGAGCGACTTCATCACGAGCGCGACCTTCGGCTTGGGCGTGCTCTGCGCATGAGCGGCGGAAAACGGCGTGACGGCGGCGGCCACGCACAGAGCCGCGGCAGCCAGCACGCGACGACGGAGGGTGAATTCCATGCAGTTCTCCTTGCAAGGTGTGCCCGGCTGGACCGGGTGTCGTTTTAATGTTGAGCAAACGTTTGCGCGCGATAGCCCGACAATCAGGGGGTGGCATTGAATTCGACTTGGAGTCCCTGCGGAAAAGGTTGGCACCATCCCGTGATTACGCGCGCCGCGCGCCCCGGCCCCGTCTGACGGGTCTCGGGAAGCGCTTATGCTGACCTTTTCCCGCGTTTCGCGCAACGAAATCGACACAAATCTAGGGTTTATGCGGAGAAACGACTTCAGCTCCGTCGCACACCCGTCGCCATATAAATCAAACTTGTCTGATTTCGATTAAAAGACCCCGAGATTGCCGGCTCGGGTTGCCCTTCACGGCCCCGGGCGGCTCCCGCGGCTTGTCGCGTGGGACGCCCGGCCGGTCAGGATGGGGGGATGAAGCCGGCGAAGTCGCGCTGTCACGGCCCCGCCTCCCTGCGTCGACCGTCGGCCTGGCGGAACGACGGCACGTTCGTTTCCGGCTCAGCCCGCCCGACTTCGAGGCGTTGCTGTTCGAGCGCGGCGTAATGGTCCGCCACGAGACGATGCGCCGCTGACGCGGCCCATGCGGCGCGGGTTTCGCCCACCGGATCGCGGCCGGGCGTCGCCAGCCCGTTTCCGCCGCGCGTTCGACAGGACAGCAGCGGCGACCGAGGAGAGCATCGCGCTGCGTCCTGGCGAAAGTGATTCAACCCGAGGATCGATGAAACCGCGCTGCGGTCTCCGCAGCGCTTCGTCGACCTATTCCCGGCACACGGTCGCGACTACTCGGTGATTGCGCGATACGCCTTGTCCGCCTGGACGAAGCCGGCCCCGCTCTCATTGTCGCGACCCGGGGTTCCCATATCCTGGGCGGTCTTGCGCAACACGTCGTAGAGCTTCGCGGGCGTGGCCTGGGGCGCGGCCTGGCGCAGCAGCGCCGCGACCGCGGCAAGGTGGGGCGCCGCCGCCGACGTCCCGAAGAATTGCTGCGGATAGGCGTGGTAGTAGCGGCAGCTCAGGTTGTAGACGCCGAATCCTTTCGCGCTGTCAGGCTCCTTCCCGCCGAAGAACACCGAGCTCGCGCCGTCAGGTCCGACGAGATCCGGCTTGTTGTCGAGGTAGGCGCGGTCGAAAGGCCGGCCGTCGTTGTCGAACACCATCAGGCCGCCGCCGTGCGACGAGAAATTCTCGAGCTTCGCCGCGGTCAACGCGGGATCGCATTGAGGCGTATTCAGGTAGTCGGCCGCGCCCGCCGCGATCGCGTTCGGTGAGAGCGCGTGCCCATAGATGGACGCATCGGCGGTGCCGAAGCGATCGAGCACGACCTTGCCCCCCGTGAGCAGGCGGACGCGCCGGGGCGCCGGGCCGTCGAGCAACAGGATGCGCAAGGTCGCGGCGGACTCGCTGCCGACCAACTGGCTGCGCACGATGGCTTGCTGCCCGATGACCGACGCATCCGAGCACGAAGGATAGGTTCGCCCCTGGTACGTTACCTTGAGCGGCTTGCCGTTGCGATCGCCCAGGCAGAACTGGAGCGAACTGGCGCTGTTGTCGATCGGTTGATCCCAATACAGGCTGAAATTGAACGGCCACAGCGGCGCGTCGGAGAACTGTTTGACCGAATGAATCGGGATGACGTACAGCTTGGCTTTCCCCGCAGGATCGAAATCGAGCGGGCGACCAGGGGTGCCGGTGCCGTTCGGGTCCATCGGCTGATCCGAGAATTGCGCCGAATTGTTCACGTAGTTGGTATTCGCGGAACCCAGGGCGGCGTTGCCCGCCGCGCTGAAATAGGCCACACCGCGGTTCCTGACGACATGGTCGATCGCCGCGCCGACGATACCCGACTGAAAGGCCGGTTCATCGAAATAACCGATGTCGTCGACGATCACCTGCGCGCCGCCGCCCGCTACGCCCTGCGCATCGGTCTTGTTCCTGGGCAGGGCCAGCGTTTCGATGCCCTGGGCAAAATCGGCAATGCCTTCCCACGCGGTATAGAACGCAATGTTGGCGCCGGGCGCGACATCATGGACGATTTCCGCCATCGCGCGTCCTTCGTCTCCGGTACCGGCATTCAGGCAATCCGAGGCGTCCTTCAGGATTCGGATCCTGCCGTTGCCCGGCAGGTCGCCGGTCGCGATGTCGTCCTCCATGGTGTCCTGGCGGCCGAAGTTCGCGACGTAATCCGCATCCTGGTTGAGTTGCTTGTTGCAGTTGAACGAGTCGGACAGAATCCCGACCGTGATCCCCTTTCCGTTCAACGCGCCCCCTTGCTTGCCGAGCGCTTGCCTGAGCGAGCGGCTCAGTTGAGCGTAGTCCCCCTGCCCCTGAACGGAACCCGAGCGGGTGGCCCTGGCCACTTTGTTGATGCGCTTGATGTCCTGAATGGCGGCCGCCTGGTCGATTTTCGAGACGGGAAGACGGCCGCTGATGTAGTTGCCGTAGACCGCGATGGTCTTGAACCCGAGGCGTTCGAGCTGGGCCACCGTCTGCTGCACGTTCTGGTGAGCGATGACGTCGACGCTGATGTATTGCTCCGCTTGAGGCGCCGAGCTGCCGGCGTTTCTTGCCGCCTGGGCGCGCTGCGACGATGCGCTCAGATTCGTCAAGGCCGGGTCGAGCTTGGCGGTATTGTTCTGGATGCGTTCCTTGACCGATTGACCGGACGGCATGGATTCCAACGCTTGGGACAAGGTCGCGGACGCCCCGTCGGCAGGGGACGCGGACTGCGCGCTCGCGGCAAGGGAAAGCGTTCCGAGCGAAGCAATCAACATTGCGGCGGCGGTATTCGTATTGATTGGTTTCATAAATTGATATCCGAATCAAATTGCTTGATAGATAGCGGCGGCGATGCGCATCCATTCGGCGCAATGCAGGTCGATCAAGCAGGGACGATGAAATTCCATCGAGGGCGAATGACACGAGCACAGGCACGGAAAGCCCGCCTCGATGCCGGAGCCTCGAATCGGAAGCGCGCAGTCACGGCTTGCGGCAACGCAATCGGCCGCAATCCTCCCTCGCCGTGCATGAATGGCGATGTGGAATGCGCGGGGGTATTTGGATAAGCCAGTGATTTACTAAGGCGATTTGTTCATGATCGATGGCCCTTTTGTTTACTGGATTTGATAAACACGTGATATATCGCAACGTGCATGCGCCGGCTTCTTGGTATGTCCGGCTTGCGGTTAAATATAATATGTAATTTTTAGTAATGGAACAAAAATATCGCTCGCCGCGAGTACCTCATTCAATTAAATCGCGCAGAGATTCAATTAAAAGAAAGTAAACCTATTCCGTAAGGTCGAACGATGATTTCGGATGACGAACGAAGGTGCGGGCGATCACGATGCACGGCGCACGTAGCGACGCTCGCGCCATCCAGGCGAACGGTCCTTCCCGGCCGGGTCTGGCCGGAAGACATCCCCTGCCCGGCGCCGACGAGCGCGTCGCGAATCCCGCGCGAGCGCGAGGCCCGCATGTCGCGCGTCCGTGCAGTGGCGCACGGCCACCGTCGTCAACAGCGTAGCGAGCGGCGTCTCGCATGTGCCCCGTTCGCGCGCGATGATCCTGTACTGCGACTTGCGCACGCTGCGCGCCAGCACGGCCGGCTCGCTTGATGTCAAGCGGCCGTAACTGACTGCCGGGGCTGGCCGGATCGTCGCGCCGCACGCGCGCTATGCGACTGGCGGAAGGCCCGGGTGCAGCGCCAGCGCGAAATCGAAGCAACCGGACAAGGCCCGCGACATGAGGGTGTCGCATCGACCCACTACGTTACGTCGACGCGCCCCGAGGCATTCGTCCGCCGAAGTCAAGCCGGGACATTTTGCGAAGTGAAGTGTGATCTCGGGCGATTTTTCAAGAAACCGCCCGTTGCGAGCGGGATTTTATGCTTGACGATCAACGAGATGAATTCGAACGGGATCGACTCGATGAGGGAAAGCTGCGCGTGCACGACGCGTCGCCCGCCGCTCGGCCACGCCGGTCGGCTGCGCGTCGCAGCGGGTCTTGCCGGACCGCGTGCGGCCCGGCGTGGCGCGCGTCAGGCGGCTTCGCGCAGCTGCCCGGCGATCTCCGCTTCCGTCAGGTGCGGCGCGAACATCTCGATCAGCCGATAGGCATAGGCGCGCAGGAACGCGCCCTTGCGCAACCCGACCCGGGTCGTGCTCGCCTCGAACAGGTGCTGCGTGTCGAGCGCGACGAGCCCCGCGTCGCGCTGCGCGTCGTAGGCCATCGCGGCGACCACGCCGATGCCCATGCCCAGCTCGACGTAGGTCTTGATCACGTCGGCGTCGATCGCGGTCAGCACGACGTCGGGCACCGCGCCCGACTTTGCAAACGCCTGGTCGATGTGCGAGCGCCCGGTGAAGTCCTGGTCATAGGTGATGATCGGATACTCGGCGATGTCGTCGAGCGAAAGATTCTGCCGGCCGACCAGCGGATGATCCTTCGGCACGACCACCACGTGGTGCCATGAATAGCACGGGAACGTGACGATATCCGGATAGCGGTCGAGCGCCTCGGTCGAGATGCCGAGGTCCGCCTCGCCGCTCAGGATCATCTGCGCGATCTGCTGCGGGCTGCCCTGGCGCAGCGCCAGATGCACCTTCGGGTAGACCTCGGTGAACTGGCGGATCACCTTCGGCAGCGCGTAGCGCGCCTGCGTGTGGGTGGTCGCGACGACGAGATGGCCGCTGTCCTGGTCCGCATACTGGCGCGCCACCCGGCGCAGGTTCTCGGCGTCGAGCAGCATGCGCTCGATCAACTGGTGCACCGCCTTGCCCGGCTCGGTCAGCCCGGTCAGGCGTTTGCCGCGCCGGATGAAGATGTCGACGCCCAGCTCGTCCTCGAGATCCTTGATCTGCTTCGAGACGCCCGACTGCGACGTGTAGAGCACGTTCGCGACTTCGGTCAGGTTCATGTTCTGGCGCACGGCCTCGCGCACGAAGCGCAGTTGCTGGAAATTCATGGGTAAGCCTCTTTCCTAGGCGATTATCGTTGTTGGTCTGGACTGCCTGTTGAATTCATTGCGCCGGAAACACGCGCACCGCGCGCGGCACCACCGTCGCGCCGTCGCCGACCTCGAGCGACAGCGCGCGCCACGCGTCGCGGTCCAGCTCCGCCTCGAGCAGACGGCCCGCGGCGCGCGTGTGCAACTCGACCCGCACCGAGCCGCCGAGCGGCACCACGCGACGCACGTCGACCGCGATGCCGTCCTGCCGCGCATCCGCGCGCGGCACCAATTGAAGATCGTGCGGCCGCACGAACGCGAACGCGGGGCCGGCGAAATCCGCATCGACCGCGATCGGCGCGGCCGCGCCGTCGGCGACGAAGCCCTGGCCGCCGACCGTGCCCGACAGCCGGTTCGCCGCGCCCAGGAACTCGTAGACGAACGCGCTTTGGGGATGATCGTATACCTGCTGCGGGCTGCCGACCTGCTCGACCCGGCCGTGATTCAGCACGACGATGCGATCGGCGACCTCGAGCGCCTCCTCCTGGTCGTGCGTGACGAAGATCGTCGAGATGTGCAGGTCGTCGTGCAGACGCCGCAGCCAGCTGCGCAGCTCCTTGCGCACCTTCGCGTCGAGCGCGCCGAACGGCTCGTCGAGCAGCAGCACCTTCGGCTCGACCGCGAGCGCGCGCGCGAGCGCGATGCGTTGCCGCTGGCCGCCCGACAGCTCGGACGGATAGCGCTCGGCGAGCCAGTCGAGCTGCACCAGCTGCAACAGTTCGTGCACCTTGGCGCGGATCACGGCGTCCGACGGCCGCTCGCGGCGCGGCTTCACGCGCAGCCCGAACGCGACGTTCTCGAACACCGTCATGTGGCGGAACAGCGCGTAGTGCTGGAACACGAAGCCGACCTGCCGCTCGCGCGCGCCGACCGACGCGACGTCGAGGCCCTGCAGCACGACCTGGCCGCCGTCCGCGTATTCGAGCCCGGCGATCACGCGCAGCAGCGTGGTCTTGCCGCAGCCGGACGGCCCGAGCAGCGCGACCAGCTCGCCGGGCGGGAAATCGAGCGAAACGTGGTCGAGCGCGGTGAAGTCGCCGAAGCGCTTGTGCAGATTACGTACGGTGATGCCCATCTGGTGTGCCTCTTTACGGATTCGACGATGCGGTGACGGGGCCGGCATGCGCGGGGGCGGCGTCGCGCGCGCCCGCGAGTTCGGCCGACAGGTGGCGCTCGGCGAGCAGCTTGAGCGCGAGCGTCACGAGCGCGAGCAGTGCGAGCACCGACGCGACCGCGAACGCGGCGGCGAAGTTGTATTCGTTGTAGAGAATCTCGACGTGCAGCGGCATCGTGTCGGTCTGGCCGCGAATGTGGCCGGACACCACCGACACCGCGCCGAATTCGCCCATCGCGCGCGCATTGCACAGGATCACGCCGTACAGCAGCCCCCACTTCACGTTCGGCAGCGTCACGCGGCGGAAGATCTGCCAGCCCGACGCGCCCAGCACGCGCGCGGCCTCCTCCTCGTCGGCGCCCTGCGCCTGCATCAGCGGGATCAGCTCGCGCGCGACGAACGGGAAGGTCACGAAGATCGTCGCGAGCACGATGCCGGGCACGGCGAAGATGATCTGCACGTCATGCGCCTGGAGCCAGGGGCCGAACCAGCCCTGCGCGCCGAACAGCAGCACGTAGATGAGGCCGGAGATCACCGGCGACACCGAGAACGGCAGGTCGATCAGCGTCGTCAGGAGCGCCTTGCCGCGGAATTCGAACTTCGCGATCGCCCACGATGCGCATACGCCGAACACGAGGTTGAGCGGCACCGCGATCAGCGCGACCGTCAGCGTGAGCTTGATGGCCGACCAGGCGTCCGGATCGGCGAGCGCGTCGAGATAGAAGCCGACGCCCTTGCGCAGCGCTTCGACGAACACGGCGGCGAGCGGCACGACGAGAAACAGCGCGAGGAACAGCAGCGCGCTGCCGGTCAGCAGCCAGCGCACCGCGCGCGATTCGCTGACGGGATCGAGCCGGCGCGCGGCGCGGCGGGCGGCGTCGGCCGCGGGTGGGGTGGGCAGCACGGCGGTGGTCTCCCGGGTCATTGCGCGGCTCCCGTCGCCAGCGCGGCCGCGGCCGGCGCCGGGCCGCCCGCGCCGCGGCGCGTACGGCGTTGCAGATACCACTGCAGCGTATTGATCAGCAGCAGCATCAGGAACGAGACGACCAGCATCACGACCGCGATCGCGGTCGCCCCCGCGTAGTCGTACTGTTCGAGCTTGGTGATGATCAGGAGCGAGGTGATTTCCGACTTCATCGGCACGTTGCCGGCGATGAAGATCACCGAGCCGTATTCGCCGAGCGCGCGCGCGAACGCGAGCGCGAAGCCCGTCAGCAGCGCGGGCGTCACGGCGGGCAGCACGACCCGGCGGAACGTGAGCCAGCGCGACGCGCCGAGGCACGCGGCCGCCTCCTCCTGCTCGCGTTCGAAATCCTCGAGCACCGGCTGCACGGTGCGCACGACGAACGGCAGCCCGATGAAGGTCAGCGCGACCAGCACGCCGAACGGCGTGAACGCGACCTTGATGCCGAACGGCGCGAGGTACTGGCCGATCCAGCCGTTGCTCGCATACACGGCCGCGAGCGAGATGCCCGCGACCGAGGTCGGCAGCGCGAACGGCAGGTCGACGATCGCATCGACGACCCGCTTGAACGGGAACGTGTAGCGCACCAGCACCCACGCCACGAGAAAGCCGAACACCGCGTTGATCAGCGCGCCGCCCAGCGCGGCCGTGAAGGTCAGCCGGTACGACGCGAGCACGCGCGGCGAGGTGGTCGCCGCGACGAACTGCGGCCAGCTCAGCGTCGCCGTTTTCAGGAAGGTGGCGGCGAGCGGAATCAGCACCACGAGGCTCAGATAGGCCAGCGTGATGCCGAGCGTCACGCCGAATCCGGGCAACGCGCTCGGCTTGCGGAAGGTGAACGTCGTCATGCGTCTTGCGGTTCCAGGGTCATGCACATGGGGATTCACGCCGACAGGCGCGCCTTGCGGGCGCGCCTGTCGGCGGTTCGATGGGTCGGCGGCGTCGCGCGCCGCCGGCTCGCTCATTGCGGCGCGTAGATCGAATCGAACACGCCGCCGTCGGCGAAATGCGTCTTCTGCGCATTCGTCCAGCCGCCGAACGTGTCGTCGACCGTGTACAGCTTGAGTTTCGGGAACTGCCTGGTCAGCGCGGCCGGCACGTCCTTCGAGCGCGGCCGGTAATAGTTGCGCGCGGCGATTTCCTGGCCCTGCGGGCTGTACAGGAAGTTCAGGTACGCCTCGGCCAGCGCGCGCGTGCCTTTCTTGTCGACCACCTTGTCCACCACCGCGACGGGCGGCTCGGCCAGGATGCTGACCGACGGCACGACGATCTCGAACTTGTCGGGCCCGAACTCCTTGAGCGACAGGAACGCCTCGTTCTCCCACGCGATCAGCACGTCGCCGATGCCGCGCTGGACGAAGCTCGTGGTCGCGCCGCGCGCGCCCGAATCGAGCACGCCCGCGTTCTTGTACAGCTTTGCGATGAAGTCCTTCGCGGTCTGCTCGTTGCCGCCCGGCTTGTGCTGCGCGTACGCCCACGCCGCCAGGTAGTTCCAGCGCGCGCCGCCCGAGGTCTTCGGATTCGGCGTGACGATCGACACGCCCGGCTTCACGAGGTCGTCCCAGTCCTTGATGCCCTTCGGATTGCCCTTGCGCACCAGGAACACGATGGTCGACGTATAGGGCGACGCGTTGTCCGGCAGGCGCTTTTGCCAGTCCTTCGCGAGCAGCCCCTTGTTGGCGAGCGCGTCGATGTCATAGGCGAGCGCGAGCGTGACGACGTCCGCCTGCAGCCCGTCGAGCACCGAGCGCGCCTGCGCGCCGGAGCCGCCGTGCGACTGCTTGAAGTTGACGGTCTCGCCGGTCTTCGCCTTCCACGCCTTGCCGAACGCCTGGTTGAAGTCCTGATACAGCTCGCGGGTCGGGTCGTACGACACGTTCAGGAAGGTGGTATCCGCGTGCGCATGGGCCACGACGCCGAGCGCCGCCGCCGCGCCGAGCGCGAATGTCGCCATCAGGCGGCGCACGCCGCTCGCTAACCCCGTGTTGCGCTTGACCATCCGTTGTTCTCCGGTGTGTGGTGGTTTGTTGCAGATGCCGAGCCAGTCTAGCGAACACCTTTCATCATTAAAAATAATCGTTCCTCATTTTTTAATACCCAAAAGTGGTAATGACGGCCTGATCGGCGGCTGAGGCAGATGGAGCGGCGCTGTGACGGCGCGACGAGACGGCGAAACCGGCGCGATAGCGACGAACTTCACGTAACACTTGAATTTCGCCGGATACTGTATAAAAATACAGATCACTGTCTATCCATACAGTCATGCCATGATCAAACTCACCGCCCGTCAGCAGCAAGTAGTCGACTTGATCCGCCGCGCGATCGAGCGCTCGGGGTTCCCGCCCACCCGCGCGGAGATCGCGGCCGAGCTGGGTTTCAGCTCGCCGAACGCCGCCGAGGAACATCTGCGCGCGCTGGCGCGCAAAGGGGTGATCGAGCTGGCGGCCGGCGCCTCGCGCGGCATCCGCCTGCTCGGCCTGGAAGATGCGCCGCACCAGCTCACGCTGCCGCACGCGACGCTGATGCAGCTGCCGCTCGTCGGCCGCGTCGCGGCCGGCAGCCCGATCCTCGCGCAGGAACATATCTCCCAGCACTACGCATGCGACCCGGCGCTGTTCTCCAGCAAGCCCGACTACCTGTTGAAGGTGCGCGGCCTGTCGATGCGCGACGCGGGCATTCTCGACGGCGACCTGCTCGCCGTGCAGAAGCGCACCGAGGCGAAGGACGGCCAGATCATCGTCGCGCGGCTCGGCGACGACGTCACGGTCAAGCGCCTGAAGCGCCGCCCGGGCGGGCTCGAGCTGATCGCCGAGAACCCCGATTACGACAATATTTTCGTGAAGGCCGGCAGCGCGGAGTTCGCGCTGGAGGGCATCGCCGTCGGATTGATCCGCTCGGGCGAGCTCTGATCGCCGCTGATCGTCATTCCGTCGTCCGTCAGGATCTGGAGAACACCATGGAACGCCTTGCCCGCCTGCTGCCTTTTCGTCCGTTCGGCCGTCTGCGTCACCTGCGCGGCCGCACGCCCTGCGCGCCGCTGGCGGCCGTGCAGCCCGCCGCGGCCCCCGAGGCCGGGCAGGCTTCGCTGCTGCCGTCGTCGCTGCCGGCGTTCGCGCGCGTCTCGCTGAATGCCGGGCTCAATCACGCCGAGCCGGCGCGGCGCGCGCCGGTCCGCGTCTATCACGGGCAATCGCGCGTGATCATGGTCGGCACGCTCGACGCCGTGTGCCGCATGATCGATCGCTGCATCGCAGAGGAACGTTCCGCGGCGTAATCGTGTCTCTGCTACGGAACATTTCCGACGGAGGCCGATTGAACCCATCCACGAGCCGGACCAGCCGGCTCAAACCGATACTGATCGTCGCCATAGTCGCCGCGATCATTGCGATTATCGTCTACGCGTATGTGTCGCCTTATCTCGCGCTCAGGCAACTGAAGCAAGCGGTCGACGCGCGCGATGCGCAGGCCATCAGCGCATACGTCGACTACCCGGCGCTGCGGGTCAGCCTCAAACAGCAGGTCACCGGTGAGCTGATGCGCCGTATCGACGCGCGGCAGCGCGACAACCCGCTCGCGATTCTCGGCGCGCTGGTCGGCTCCGCGTTGATCGGCCCGCTGGTCGACGCCTATGCGACGCCCGACGGCGTGGCCGCGTTGCTGAGCGGCATGCCGCCGCGCGGGCAGCCCGGTGAGCAGCCGCCGAAGCTCGACAACGCCCCCGCGCAAGCGGCCGGCGCCGCGCCGCCGGCGTCCAGCGCACCGCCCGACGCCGACGAGGCGTCGCCGCAAACCAGCGCGGGTTACCGGAATATCGACGAGTTCGTGGTCACGTATCAGCGCAACACGGGCGACGCGCGTTACGCGGCGATCTTCCACCGCGACGGCTTGTTCGGCTGGAAACTGTCGGCCATCGACCTGCTTTGACGAATGCCGCGCAAGGTGCGACCGGGGTCGCGCCGCCTGCGCGCGGCATCGGGTGAGACGAGCATCTCACCCCGTCGCACGCCACGCTCAGTGGCTGGCGGCCGCTTCCTTCTCCTTCGCGCTCTCCGCACGCTGCTCCGCCGACGACGAGCAGGCCACGAGGATGCTGCACGACACGCGGTCGAGCAGCTGCGTATTGCCCGAGCCCATCCACCAGCGCGACAGCCCGCTGCGGCAGCGATGGCCGACCACGACAAGATCCGCGCCCAGCTGGGTCGCGAGATTCGCGATTTCGTCGATGGGATAGCCGAACGCGAAGTGGCCCTGCGCCTGTACGCCGCGCTCGGTCAGCCAGTTCACACCTTCCGCCAGGATCTCCCGCGCGGTTTCCTCGAAGCGCCCGCAGGCGACATCGGTCAGGAGTCCCGCGCTCTGCGCGATGCTCGTGCGCATGTCGACCACCGACAGCAGGTGGGTCTCGGCCTTCAGCTCGAGCGCCAGATCGGCGCCGCAGCGCAGCGCCTTGCGACCCTCGAGCGTGCCGTCGTAACACAGCAGGATTTTCTTGTAGCTAGCCATGACGCCTCCCATTTGTGACAACGCGGCCCTTGAATCAATCATGGTGCGTCGCAAATTTTGATGCAAGGGATGGAAAACGCTGATGCGCGGCGTCGTGCAAATCCGCGATGATGCACTGCACGAACACGGTCCGGCGCGCGCCGGACCCGTGCATCGCGCGCTGAAACCGGGCAGCCGATGCACTAGAATGGCCCGCTCGTCTCGACCGATTCCAACCACGCGTGCCGCCCATGCCCGTCGCACCGATCGATTTCCAGGAAGTGAAAAAAAGTTACGACGGGCGGCTCGTCGTCGACGGCCTGTCGTTCCGCGTGCAGCCCGGCGAGTGCTTCGGCCTGCTCGGTCCGAACGGCGCGGGCAAGACCACCACGCTGAAGATGCTGCTCGGCATCGCGCATCCGGATGCGGGCGCGATCACGCTGTGCGGCGAACCCGTGCCGCGGCGCGCGCGTCACGCGCGGCAGCGGGTCGGCGTGGTGCCGCAGTTCGACAATCTCGATCCCGACTTCACGGTGCGCGAGAACCTGGTCGTGTTCAGCCGCTACTTCGGACTGTCGGCCTCGGCCGCGCGCGCGCTCGTCGCGCCGCTGCTCGAATTCGCGAAGCTTGAGAACAAGGCCGACGCGAAGGTCGGCGAACTGTCCGGCGGCATGAAACGGCGCCTGACGCTCGCCCGCGCGCTCGTCAACGATCCCGACGTGCTGGTGCTCGACGAGCCGACCACCGGCCTCGACCCGCAGGCGCGCCACCTGATGTGGGAACGGCTGCGTTCGCTGCTCGCGCGCGGCAAGACCATCCTGCTGACCACGCACTTCATGGAGGAGGCCGAGCGACTGTGCGACCGCCTGTGCGTGATCGAGGAAGGCCGCAAGATCGCCGAGGGCGCGCCGCGCGCGCTGATCGAATCGGAGATCGGCTGCGACGTGATCGAGATCTACGGGCCCGAGCCCGCACGCCTGCGCGACGAGCTGGCGCCGCTCGCGGCGCGCACCGAGATCAGCGGCGAGACGCTGTTCTGCTATGTCGCCGATCCGGAGCCGATCCACGCGCGCCTGAAGGCCCGCGGCGGGCTGCGCTACCTGCATCGGCCCGCCAATCTCGAAGACGTGTTCCTGCGGCTGACCGGCCGCGACATGCAGGATTGAACGATGGACACCCGCCACTACCCGCTCGCCGAGCCGCGTCCCGCGGACTCCCGCTTCGCGCTCGCGCTGCCCGCCAACGCGACCAACTGGATCGCGGTCTGGCGCCGCAACTATCTGGTGTGGAAAAAACTCGCGGTCGCGTCGATGCTCGGCAACCTCGCGGATCCGATGATCTATCTGTTCGGGCTGGGGTTCGGGCTCGGCCTGATGGTCGGCCGCGTCGACGGCGTGTCGTACATCGCGTTTCTCGCGGCGGGCACGGTCGGATCGAGCGTGATGATGTCCGCGAGTTTCGAGTCGATGTATTCGGGGTTCTCGCGCATGCACGTGCAGCGCACCTGGGAAGCGATCATGCACACCCCGCTGTCGCTCGGCGACATCGTGCTGGGCGAGATCGTCTGGGCCGCGAGCAAGGCCGTGCTGTCGAGCTGCGCGATCATAGTGGTGGCGGGCCTGCTCGGCTATGCGAGCTTTCCGTCGATGCTGGTCGCGCTGCCCGTGATCGTGCTCGCGGGCCTCGCGTTCGCGAGCGTGGCGATGATCGTCACCGCGCTCGCGTCGTCCTACGACTTCTTCATGTTTTATCAGACGCTCGTGATGACGCCGATGATGCTGCTGTCCGGCGTGTTCTTCCCGATCACGCAGTTGCCGGCGTTCGCGCGGCACGTCGCGTACGCGCTGCCGCTCGCGAATGCCGTCGACCTGATCCGTCCGGCGATGCTCGGCCGCCCGGCGAGCGACGTCGGCGTGCACCTCGCCGTGCTGGCCGCGTACGCGGCGGGCGGCTTCCTGGTGTCCGCGCGCCTGTTCAAGCGGCGCATGATGCGCTGACCGGGCGTCACGCGCGCGTCACTCGTCGTCGTCGCTCCAGGGGATGTCGACGTCGGTCAGGAACGCGACGGTCGCGAGCGGGCCGCCTTCGTAGCGGCCCGGCTTGCCGTCCGCGCGATGCCAGTCGACGCGGAACATCGTGCCCGGATCGTCGGCCACCAGATAGACCGTGCGCAGTTCCTCCTCGTCGGCTTCCTCGACCGGGCCGTCGAACGACACCAGCATCTTCTGCGGCCACAGGCCGTTGACGGGATCATAGATGCGCTCGCCCTGCGGAATCTCGATGCTCGCCTCGACGCCGATCGTCGCCGACGCCTCGATGATCATCTTGCCGAGCGCGTTCAGCACGGCCGTCGCGCGCGCCGAATTGGCCTGGCGGATCGCCAGGTCGCCGCGCGTGAGCGCCTGTTCGAGCTTGGGGTGTACCTTGTGTTGCGTCATGCGTTTTCCTGATTGCTTCTGAATAATGGCCGGGCCGGCGCCGATGACCGCCCCGGAAATCGACTGGCGCCGCGAGCGGCGCTCAGAAACCGAGCGCCACGGCGGCAAGCCCGCTGATGATCCCGAATCCGACCACCAGCAGCGCGACGAGCGTGAGCATGTACGGCTTGAACGAACGCGCGAGCATCGCGAGCGACGGCACGCTGATGGGCGGCAGCGTCATCAGCAGCGCGGCGGCGGGGCCGACGCCGATGCCGAGCGTCAGCATCGCCTGGATGATCGGCACCTCGCCCGCGGTCGGGATCACGAACAGCATGCCCGCCACCGCGAAAGCGACGATCCAGCCGAGCTGGTTGCCGATCTCCGGGCCGACGTGCGGGAACAGCCACGCGCGCGCCGCGCCCAGCAGCAGCACGAGCACGATGTACTCGGGGATCAGCCGCAGCGCCATCCGCGCGAACAGCTTGAACCAGCGCACGAACGCATGGCCGGCGGCGGCCTGCTCGGCGGTCAGCTGCGCGAGCCGCGCCTCGTCGAACGGACGCGCTTGCGGCGCGGCGAGCCGGTTCAGCAGATAGCCGATCCCGAACACCATCGCGACGCCCAGGACGAGCCGCAGCGCACTCCACTGCCAGCCGAGCACGAAGCCCATGAACACGAGCGCGGCGGGATTCAGCACCGTGTTGCCGAGCCAGAACGCGACCGCGCCGCCCGGCGACGCGTCGCGCTCGCGCAGGCCCGCCACCACGGGCGCCGCGCAGCAGGTGCACATCATGCCGGGCAGCGACAGCAGGCCGCCCGCCGCGACGCTGCCGAACCCGGTCCGGCCGAGCACGCGCGCGACCCAATGAGCGGGCAGCAGCGCCTGGACGCCGGAGCCCAGCAGCAGGCCGAGCACCATCGCCTGCCAGATCGCCTTGCCGTATGCCCACGCGTAATCGAGCGCGGCCTGCAGCGACGGCGACGGCGGCGTGGCGGCCCCGCCCGTCAGGATCGACTGGCCGATCGAATGATGTTCGGCCGCGGTGAAGGCCTTGTGGTAGTAGGGGAACCACTTGACGTAGAAGAGCCCCGCCACGGCGAGCAGCAGGAAGGTCATCCATCCCAGCGCCGAAGGCGGGGCGGTTCGGGTTGTATTCATCGTTGTTCTGATACGGAAACGGAATCGGAGCATGCGCATCGCCCATCGTCCCGCCCCAAGGCGCGCCGAGGGCCGCGACCCGAGCCGACGCACGGCGTCGGAACGACCGGCTTGCAACTGCGAAACGGTGGATTATCTCACGGTGGGGGCCGCCGGCGCGCCCTTCTCGCGACAGGCACGCCGCGCGCCCCGGTGGTCGCGAAGCGCGACACCGGGCTCATGCCGACGAGGCCGGCCGGTTTGTTGCGGCGCACGACGCCGCCCGGCCCGCCCTGATGCGCCGAGTTACGGCGCGGGATTCGGCTGCAATTCGTGCAGCGCGGCGATTTCCGCGAGGATCTCGGGCGTCAGCTTCACCTCGAAGCTGCCAAGGTTTTCCCGCTTCCGAATGCCTGCCGTGAATGCCTCGCTGTCGTCTGTCGCCGGACGACCCGCTTGCGCAAGCTGCGCGAGCCGCGACGTCACCCACATTGGGCCGGAGCCGGGATGTCAACGCCCGGGTCCGCTTGCCGAACTGCTCGTGGCTGGTGCGTACGCCGGCGGGATCGTAATGCCGGCCGCCCTGTTCCCAAATAGTTCGGCGCGCGCCAACGACGTGAACACGTCGATGATCTCGTCGAACTCGCCGGCACGATCGAGGGTGACAATCGGGTTCTCCAATTCAGCCTCAAGCGAAGACGAAGCGCCGCGGCGGGCAGCGTCGGCGCAGAGGGCCGACCGGTGTTATCTCGCGTGAGGGCCGCGCGAGCCTCCGGCCGGCACCGCCGTGATCGCATCGACCAGATGATCGCGGAACGCGCGCACCGAGGTCGGCAGGTCGCGCCCCGCCATCGTCTGCACCTGTATGCTGCGCTCGCTCAGTTGCGGATTCGAGAGCGGCACCATGACGAAACCGTCCGCGTCGCAGCGGTCACGCACCGACAGCAGGCCGGCGAACATCACGGCGCCCATGTGCTGCGCATAGCGGTACATCAAGGCCGTGTTGTTGCTGGTCAGGTCGGGCTCGAGCAGCACGCCGTCGAGCGCGCACGCGATGTCGATCAGTTCACGCACCGTGGTGCCCCGCTCCGGCAGCGCGTGCGGGTACTGCGCGATGTCGGCAAGCGACACCACATCGCGCGCCGCGAGCGGATGGTCGCGCCGCATCACCGCATAAATGGGCGCCCATTCGGTATGCTCGACGCGCACGCCCTTCTCCGGCGCGAGGCTGAAGGTCAGCGCGACATCCACGTCGCCGTCGCGCACGCGACGCGTCGCATCGGCCGGCGATACGACCCACACCGAGAAATCGACGCCTGGGTGGCGCGCCTTGAAGCGCGCAAGCACACGCGGCAGGAAGTCGATCGCGAACCCCTCCGAACTGGCGATCTTCAGCAGGCTGCCGTGCAACGCGTCGAGCCCGCCAATCACCTTCATCACCTGCTCGGCCTCGAGCAGGCTGCGCTGCGCGAAACTCAACAGTCGCTCACCCGCCTCCGACAGCGCCATCCCGCGTGGCCGTCGCTCGAACAACGGCGTGCCCAGTTCGCTTTCGAGCTTCGCAATCTGGCGGCTCACCGCCGACACGGCAACATGCAGCCGCGCGGACGCGTCGCTGAGCGAGCCGGTGCGCGCCACTTCGACGAAGTACCGCAATCCGAGACCGTGCAGAAAGGCCGCCATCGTTCTGTTCCTCGGCCGCATGCGGCCGTTACGCTTTGCCATTTTGGCAAATGAAGATTCGAAATTTTATCATTGTGGCAAAAAAAGCGGCTTTCTAGAATCGATCTCATGTCGGCCCCCTGCATTGGCGCGCCGCCACCGGAAAGCCTTGCACGCGCCCAGCAGCAAGCGCCGGGCATGCGCTCCACCAACCGTCCACAGGAGACCCGTCGTGAGCCGCACTGCCGCCATCCAGCACGCCCTGAACCAGTTCGAATCCGGCACGTTCTTCGCCACCCTGAGCCGCCGCGTCGGCTTGCGCACCGAAAGCCAGGACAGCGGCTCGGCCGCCGCGCTGCGCGCGTACCTGACCGATGAGATCGCGCCCGAGGCTGAGCACCTCGGCTTTGAGATCCGCATCGTCGACAATCCCGTCGGCGGTGGCCCATTCCTGCTCGCATCGCGGCACGAGGACACCGCGTTGCCGACCGTGCTGATCTACGGCCACGGCGATGTCGTGCGTGGCTACGACGCGCAATGGCGTGCGCCGCTGTCGCCGTGGTCCCTGACCGTCGAGGGAGACCGCTGGTACGGCCGGGGTAGCGCTGACAACAAGGGCCAGCACTCGATCAATCTCGCCGCGCTCGCGAGCGTCCTGGCCGCCCGCAGCGGCCGCCTCGGCTTCAACGCGAAACTCCTGATCGAGATGGGCGAGGAAACCGGCTCGCCGGGCCTCGACGCGCTGTGCCGCCGCGAACGCGACGCACTCGCGGCCGATGTGCTGATCGCATCCGACGGGCCGCGCGTCGCCGCCGAGCGACCGACCATCTTCCTCGGCTCGCGCGGCGCGGTTAATTTCACGCTGAGCCTGCACGTCCGCGACGGCGCCCACCATTCGGGCAACTGGGGCGGGCTGCTGCGCAATCCAGCGATCGTGCTGGCGCATGCGCTCGCGAGCCTTGTCGATGCGCACGGTGCGATCCGCGTCGACGACCTGCGCCCGCCGCCGATCCCCGCCGCCGTACGCGACGCGCTCGCCGACCTGGCGGTCGGCGGCGGGCTCGGCGACCCGGCCATCGACGCGAACTGGGGCGAACCCGGCCTGACCGCCGCCGAGCGCGTATTCGGCTGGAATACGCTCGAAGTTCTCGCATTCAAGGCCGGCAACCCCGAGCATCCGGTCAATGCGATCCCGCCCGTCGCGTATGCGCACTGCCAGTTGCGCTTCGTCATCGGCACCGACTGGAAGGCGCTGCGCGCGCACCTGCGCGCGCATCTCGACGCACACGGCTTCGCCGACGTCATCATCGACGTCGAGCGTGGCACGCCGGCGACGCGCCTTCCTCCCGACGATCCGTGGGTATGTTGGGCCGTCGCGTCGCTGGCGCGCACGACCGGCAAGAAGCCCGCGATCCTGCCCAATCTCGGCGGTACGTTGCCGAATGACGTGTTCTCCAACACGCTCGGGCTGCCCACACTCTGGGTGCCGCACTCGTATCCAGCGTGCGCGCAGCATGCGCCCGACGAGCATCTGCTTGGCAGCGTCGTATGCGAAGGCCTTCAGATGATGGCCGGACTCTTCTGGGATCTCGGCGACGCCGCGCCACTCGTTTGCCGCGCGGTACCCGACGCCAAACGCTGACGCGCCACGCCTGCATGTCAATCGTCCACACCTCGACGGAACAAGGACAAACGATGAACACTACGACCCCGGCCACACTGGAGAGCGCTCGCCCCGGTGCCGCGACAACACGTCGGATCATCATCGCTGCGTCGATCGGCAACGCGCTTGAATGGTTCGACCTCATCGTCTACGGCTTCTTTGCGGTGACGATCGCGAAGCTGTTCTTCCCCGCGACGAGCGAAGCAACGTCGTTGATGCTCACGCTCGGCACGTTCGGACTGTCGTACCTGATTCGGCCGATCGGCGGCTTCGTGCTCGGCGCGTACGCGGACCGCGCCGGACGCAAGGCATCGCTGCTGCTGTCGATCGGCATGATGATGGGCGGCACGCTGCTGATCGCCGCGATGCCGACCTATGCGTCGATCGGCATCTTCGCCCCGCTCGGTATCATTGTGTCCCGGCTGATGCAGGGCTTTTCCGCGGGCGGAGAATTCGCCAGTTCGACGGCGCTCCTGGTCGAACACGCCCCGCAGCGGCGCGGCTTCATGTCGAGCTGGCAGTTCGCGAGCCAGGGGCTTGCGACCCTGCTCGCGTCGGGCTTCGGCGCGCTGCTGACGAGCACGCTAACGCCCGCGCAGCTCGAAAGCTGGGGCTGGCGCGTACCGTTCCTGTTCGGCCTTGCGATCGGGCCGATCGGGCTGTACATCCGCCGCTACCTCGATGAAGGCGTCGAGTTCAAGATGCATGCGCACTCGGAAGCGCCCGTACGCGAACTGTTCGCGGACCAGAAGATACGCGTGCTGCTCGCGATCGGTGTGCTCGTGATCTCGACTGCAGTCAACTACATGGTGTTGTACATGCCGACCTACGCGATCAAGCACCTCGGCCTGCCCGCATCGAGCGGCTTCACGGCGACGCTCGCCACCGGCATCGTGCTGACGCTCGTCACGCCGCTCATCGGACACTGGTCGGATCGGGTCGGGCGCATCCGCATCATGACGGTCGCGGCGCTGCTGATGCTCGTCACCGTCTGGCCGGCATTTGCATGGCTCACGCACCATACGTCGTTCGCGACGATGATCG
The DNA here is from genome assembly GCF_058803765.1 of Burkholderia sp. GW821-FHT14F03. Classification (NCBI taxonomy): domain Bacteria; kingdom Pseudomonadati; phylum Pseudomonadota; class Betaproteobacteria; order Burkholderiales; family Burkholderiaceae; genus Burkholderia; species Burkholderia sp. GW821-FHT14F03. The sequence continues at coordinate 3,047 of NZ_JBXAPG010000058.1, read as the reverse complement.
CTGCGTTGATCTGGATCGGCGCGCTGAAAGCGATGTATTGCGGCGCACTGCCCGCGCTGATGGCCGAGCTGTTCCCGGCACAGACGCGCGCAACGGGGCTCGCGGTCAGCTACAACACGGGCGTAACTCTGTTCGGCGGCTTTGCGCCGTTCGTCGTCACGTGGCTCATCAGCGCGACCGGCAACCGGCTGTCCCCGGCGCTCTACCTGATGGGCTGCGCACTGCTGAGCCTCTCCGCATTGTGCGTCGTGCGCAGACGCATGAGGATACGCTGATCGACACAACGGCCATGGCCTGCGCGACAACGCCCGCCAACGCGGAGCCGGTCGCCGCCCCAGCCTTTCACGGCGCGGGATTCGGCTGCAATTCGTGCAGCGCGTCGATTTCCGCGAGGATCTCGGGCGTCAGCTTCACCGCGAGGCTGCCGAGGTTTTCCCGCAGTTGCGCGAGCGAGGTCGCGCCGATCAGGTTGCTCGTCACGAACGGACGGCTGTTGACGAAGGCCAGCGCGAGCTGCGCGGGCGACAGGCCGTGGCGCTTCGCGAGCGCGACATAGCGCGACGTGGCCTGCACGGCCTGCGGCTTGCTGTAGCGCTGGAAGCGCTCGAACAGCGTGATGCGCGCACCGTCCGGGCGGGCGCCCTCCTCGTACTTGCCGCTGAGCCAGCCGAACGCGAGCGGCGAATAGGCCAGCAGGCCGATGCGCTCGCGGTGGCTGAACTCCGACAGGCCGTTCTCGAACGTGCGATTGAGCAGGCTGTACGGATTCTGGATGCTGACGATGCGCGGCAGGCCCAGGCGCTGCGCCGCCTGCAGGAACTGCGCGACGCCCCACGGCGTCTCGTTCGACACGCCGATGTGCCGCACCTTGCCCGCCGTCACGAACTCGGCGAGCACGCTGAGCGTTTCCTCGATCGGCACCGTATAGGCGTCGTCGATCCACGGGTACGCGGGCCGGCCGAACGTCGTCGTGCTGCGGTCGGGCCAGTGCAGCTGGTACAGGTCGATGTAATCGGTCTGCAGCCGCCGGAGGCTGCCGTCGAGCGCCTCGGTGAGATTGGCCCGGTCGAACTGATTGCCCTCGCCCCGGATATGGCGGGGATTGTGCGACTGGCGCGCGGGCCCTGCGATCTTCGTCGCGATCACGACCTTCGCTCGCCGCGCCCGATCCTGCGCGAGCCAGCTGCCGATGTACTGTTCGGTGCGGCCCTGCGTCTCGGGCCGGGGCGGCACCGGATACATCTCGGCGGCGTCGATCAGCGTGACGCCCGCGTCGACCGCGTGGTCGAGCTGCGCGTGTGCGTCCTGTTCGCTGTTCTGTTCGCCCCATGTCATCGTGCCGAGCCCGATCAGGCTCACTTCGACGCCTGAATCGCCGAGGGTGCGGTATTCCATGTGCGGTTTCCTGGTGCGCCGGCTTCGCCGCGTCGTGCGCGGTCCGGCTGGGTGAAGGGTGGAAGGCGTTCATGCGGCGGATGCACCGGACCGGCGCGAACGCCCTGCCCGGCCGCACCCGGCCGCGAAACTTCCGAACTGTACCGTTAACGCGCCCCAGTCCGCACGACCCGCACCCTCCGTTCCGACCCGCCGCCCGGCATCACGCGGGGCGCTGGATCATGCAGGTCGCCGACGCATGCGCGACGATCTTGTCGTCCGGCGTCTTCAGCGTGCCCTCGGCCACGCCGAGATTCTTCGACAGATGAATCACGCGCCCTTCCGCGATCAGGTCGGTGTCGCGCGGCACCGGCCGCAGCATCTTCACATGCAGGTCGATCGTCCCGTAGCCGATGCCCGCGTCCAGCATCGTATGCACCGCGCACCCCGTGACGGAATCCAGCACGGTTGCCGCGAAGCCGCCGTGCACGCCGCCGAGCGGATTCAGATGGCGCTCGTCGGCGCGCGCGCTCATCTTCACGTAGCCGACCTCGACGGTCTCGGGGCGCATGGGCATGGTCTGGGAAATCGACGCGAGCGGCACATCTCCCGCAACGGCAGCACGCAGCAATTCAATGCCGGACATCGAAAGCGGATTCATCTGGGCGACTCCTGGAGGTGACATCGACAACGCGATCGTTGCCAGCGAGGTTGTGAGTTCCAAAACAGAACTCATTATTCGTATGCCGCCGAAACCTGTCAACGCGGAAATGCCGTTTCACTCGAATGTCCGTTCTACAATGGAACCCGCAATCCCGCGAACCCTCCTGGCGAGACTTGATCATGAAATGGGATGACGTCGGCTCGATGCCGTGTTCGGTCGCGCGTACGCTGGCGGTGCTCGGTGATCGCTGGACCATGCTGATCCTGCGCAACGCGTTCTGGGGCATGCGGCGCTTCGATGCGTTCCAGGCCCAGCTCGGCGTGACCCGCCACGTCCTCGCGGAACGCCTCGCGCGCCTCGTCGACGAAGGCGTGCTGGTCAAACACGCCTACCAGGAACGGCCGCCGCGCTTCGAATACCGCCTGTCGGACAAGGGACGCGATCTCTATCCGGTCCTGCTTGCACTGACGGCCTGGGGCGACCGCTGGAAGGACGACGGCGCGGGACCGCCGGTCGTGCTCCGGCATCGCAGCTGCGGCCATCTGATCGAGCCGGTGATGGTGTGCTCGGCCTGCGGCGAAGCGCTCGATCCGCGCGCGGTCGAAGCGCTGCCGGGCCCGGGCTGGCCGCGCGAGACGGCCGCCCCGGATGAAGAGCCGGCCGCCGGGGAGCCGGCCGCCGGATGACCGGCCGTGCGTTACGCCTGCACGTTGACACCGCCGGGCGGCGCGCTCTTGGTCATGCGCGCCACCATTTGGGCGATTGCCTGCTGCAGCGCGCCTGCAATCGCCTGCGCCTGTACCGTGAGCGCCTGACGCTCGGTATCGCTGCGCGCCTGCGCGATCTGCTGCTGGATCTGCTGGAGTTGCTGCTGCAGGCGCTTGATGTTCTCCTGCTCCAGGTTGGTCGTCGGATCGCTCGCGCCGCCGGAATCGCCGAGCCCTGCGATCGGACCCGGCCCCTTGCGCGGGGGGGGGGGGGGGGGGGGGGGGGGGGGGGGGGGGGGGAG
>NZ_JBXAPG010000057.1:30394-40173 GCF_058803765.1 Burkholderia sp. GW821-FHT14F03 | reverse complement strand
TTCGGGGAGCGATTTACGCAAGCCCGCTGATCACGGGTTGTTCAACCGCCTCGCCCACAAAAATGCGGACAGGTCCGGCCGCATCACCGCAACCAGCACCGATGGCATCAACGGCAGCCAGTTGTACGCCGTCACGCGTCTGCTCGATACCGCAACCGAATCGATCACGTCGTTGTCGACGTCGACGTCCACCGGTCTGTCGACCACCAACAGCAACCTCACCTCGCTGTCGACTTCCACCTCGACCAGCATCGGCTCGCTGTCCACCGGCCTCAGCACGACCAACAGCAACCTGACGTCGTTGTCCACCTCGACGTCCACCGGCCTGTCGACCGCCAACAGCAACCTCACCTCCCTGTCGACTTCCACCTCGACCAGCATCGGCTCGCTGTCCACCGGCCTCAGCACGACCAACAGCAACCTGACGTCGCTGTCCACCTCGACGTCCACCGGCCTGTCGACCGCCAACAGCAACCTCACCTCGCTGTCGACTTCCACCTCGACCAGCATCGGCTCGCTGTCCACCGGCCTCAGCACAACCAACAGCAACGTGACATCGCTGTCCACCTCGACGTCCACCGGCCTGTCGACCGCCAACAGCAACCTCACCTCGCTGTCGACCTCCACCTCGACCAGCATCGGCTCGCTGTCCACCGGCCTCAGCACGACCAGCAGCAACCTGACATCGCTGTCCACCTCGACCTCGACCGGCCTGTCGACCGCCAACAGCAACCTCACCTCGCTGTCGACTTCCACCTCGACCAGCATCGGTTCACTGTCCACCGGCCTCAGCACGACCAACAGCAACGTCACGTCGCTGTCCACCTCGACCTCGACCGGCCTGTCGACCGCCAACAGCCAGATCACCTCCCTGTCGACCTCGACCTCCACCGGCATCGGTTCGCTGTCCACCGGCTTGTCGACGACCAACAGCACTCTCACCTCGCTGTCGACCTCCGCCTCCACCGGCATCGGCTCGCTGTCCACCGGCCTCAGCACGACCAACAGCAACATGACATCGCTGTCCACCTCGACCTCGACCAGCATCGGCTCCCTGTCGACGAGCCTCAGCTCGATCACGACCAACACGACCAATCTCGGCACGAGCACCGCCGAGGCGCTCGGCGGCGGCACGACCTACGATCCCGCCACGGGCAAGATCTCGTCGCCGTCGTACGTCACCTACAACAACGACGGCACGACCACCACCAACCAGAACGTCGGCGCCGCGGTCGACAACATCAACGCGAAGGGCATCAAGTACTTCCACGCGAACTCGACTGAGGCGGACAGCGAAGCCACCGGCGAAAACAGCGTCGCGATCGGCCCGAACGCGAAGGCGAACCTCGCCAACTCGGTGGCGATCGGCAACGGCGCGACGACTTCGGCCGCGGTCGGCGTCTCGTCGTCGAGCGTCGGCGGCGTGACCTTCGGCGGCTACGCCGGCGCGAACCCGATCGGCACCTTCAGTGTCGGCGCGCCCGGCCAGGAGCGCCAGGTCACCAACGTCGCCGCCGGCCGTGTGAGCGCCGACAGCACGGATGCCGTCAACGGCAGCCAGCTGTTCGCGACCAACAGCCATGTCGCCTCGCTGTCGACAAGCCTGAACACGACCAACAGCAATGTCGCGTCGCTGTCCACCGGTCTGTCGACCACCAACAGCAACGTCGCGTCGCTGTCGACCTCGACCTCGACCAGCATCAGCTCGCTGTCCACCGGCCTGTCGACCACCAACAGCAACGTGACATCGCTGTCGACCTCCACCTCGACCGGCATCAGCTCGCTGTCCACCAGCCTGTCGACCACCAACAACACGGTGAATTCGCTGTCCACGAGCGTGACGAACATCAACAACCAGATTTCGAACCTGTCGACGTCGGTCACGAGCAACTCGGGCATCGCCGCCGACTCGAAGGGCGACGGCACGGATCGTCCGACCGTCACCGCCGGCTCGAACTCGGTCGCGATCGGCTCGAACTCGAATGACGGCGGCCGCAACAACGTTGTGTCGGTCGGCAGCGCGGAGCAGCAGCGCCAGATCACCAACGTCGCGCCCGGCACGCAGGGCACCGATGCGGTGAACCTGAACCAGTTGAACGGCTCGGTCGCATCCGGCGTGAGCCAGGCGAACAACTACACCGACCAGCGCTTCAACGACACCAACCGCGCCATCAACGATGTCGCGAAAAACGCTTACTCGGGTATCGCCGCCGCGCTCGCGATGCCGAACCTCACGCCGTCGGCCCCGGGCCGCACGGTGGCCGGGGTCGGCGTCGGCAGCTACAAGAGCGGCAAGGCGGTCGCCGTCAGCGTCACGCACCGCTCGGAAAACGGCCGCTGGCTCGTGAACGGCGGCGTCGCGGCGACGTCGAGCGGCGACACGGGCGTGCGCGCGCAGGTCGGCTACGAGTGGTGAGATCGCACTGCGCCGTCGCGCGCAACATTGATCTGGATCAATGCGGCGCGACGCACGCTTTCTAGACTGACAACGAGAGCAGGCGCGCCGCACGGCGCGCCTGGCAGTTCTCGTGCCTTCACGCCCGGCCTCCGGGCGTTTTTTATGCCCGTCGCGCGGGCTCCGGCCCATCGCGCAGCAGCAACACCGGACGATCGGCGAGCCGCAACAACGATTCGGCGACGCTGCCGAGCAGCAGTCGCCGCAGGCCATGACGCCCACGCGTGCCCATCACGATCAGGTCCGCGTCGAATTCGCCCGCGGTCCGCATCAGCACGGTCGCCACGTCCTCGCCGTAGGCATCGAGCGCGCGCACCGACCCCTTCACCCGATGGCGTTCGAACTGCGCGCGCGCCGCTTCGAGCGCCGCCGTCGCGACCTCGACGGCCCGATCCCGATCGTCTCCGGCCTCGGCGAAGCCGGATTCGACATCGACCAGCTGCGACCGATGCTCGACGACGCACGCCGCGGTAATCATTCCATCGCCGGCAACGGCGATCCTGATCGCTTCATCAAGCGCAACCTGCGCACTGTGGCTGCCGTCGACCGCCACGAAGATCCGTTTGTACATAAGCCTCTCCCGATTCGGAAAAACCGCGTGGAACGCGTTCCACCAGCAGTCTCGCGCGCCGCCCGCCCGGCCTGCTTGACCCGCATCAAGCCTCCGGAACACACGTGCGGCATCGATACGCACGCCCCCGCGCAGGACGCGGGTCTGGTTCCGATTGGCAAAAAACAAGTAAAACGCGCACAATTTCACATTGTCCATTCAGGACGGGACCCCGGCTCGCGCGCCGCGACAGACGCCGGACCACCGGCGCCGGGTTCCGTCATCGTAGAGATTCATGACCGCTAGCGGAACCTCTTCCCGACACGGCGACGCGAGCACCACGGACGCCGCGCGTGTTTCGTGGCTGCACGCCCGTCCCGCGTCGATCACACTCGTCGCGTTCGCGCTCGGCGCGGCGGCCTCGCTCGGCGTGGCCGGCTTCGTCGAAGCGCGCTGGCAAGCCGCCGCGCATGCCCGCTTCGAGCGGCGCGCCACGCACCTGACCGAAGCCCTGCGCCGCGAGCTGAGCGCGGGAGCGGCCGCGCTGGACGGCGCGCGCGGCGCGCTCTCGCTCGTCCGCGCACCCGGCCAGGACGCCTGGAACACCTACGTCTCGACGCTCGATCTCGACGGCAACCGCACGCCGGTGCGCGCGCTCGGCTTCGCCGCCGCGCGGCCCGGCGCGACGGCGGCGGGCGGCCCGCCCAGCGCGCTGCCGATCAGCGTCACCCGCTTCGCGCCGCCCACCGTCGAGCTGCCCGCCGACATGGGCGCGCGCGACGCCGGCGCGCTCTGGCGCGCGGCCGACACCGGCCAGGTGGCGCTCGCGGTCCGCGACGCGAGCGACGGCCATCCGGCCGCGCTGACGCTGTTCCTGCCGGTCTACCGGCCGGACAGCGTGCCGGTGTCGCGCGAGGTGCGCCGCGCGGCGCTCGAAGGCTTCGTGTTCGCCTCGCTGAACGTGCGCCGCGTATTCGAGCAGGCGAGCGCCGACGAGCGCGGCATCGGCATCAGCGCCTCGCGCGCCGGCGACCTCACGCCGCTGTTCGCGGCCGACGCCGGCACCGACGATATCGCGATGCCCGGCCGGCAGTGGCGCCAGACCGACGTCCTGCGCTTCGGCGGCGACACGCTCACGCTCGCCTACACCGCCGACATCCGCGCGGGCACGGCGGGCGCGGCCGACCTGTGGACCGCGCTGGTCGCGGGCGGCCTCGCCGGTTCGGCCGTGCTGGCCGCCGCGCTCTATCAGATCGTGCGTCGCCGCGCGACCGTCGTCGTCGACGCGCCGGGCTCGCTCAACGAAGCCCGGATGATGGGCATCATCCGCTCGTCGATGGAAGCGATCATCACGATCGACGAAGCACAGACCGTCGTGATCTTCAATCCGATGGCCGAACGCGTGTTCGGCGTATCGGCGATGGAAGCGATCGGCGCGCCGCTGTCGCGCTTCATTCCCGAGCGCTTCCGGGGCGCGCACGCGAAGCACGTCGAGCAGTTCGGCGTGACCGGCGTATCGGAGCGACAGATGGGCCGGCAACGCGTGCTGTTCGGCCAGCGCGCGAGCGGCGAGGAATTTCCGATCGAGGCGTCGATCTCGCAGATCCGCGAAGGCAACGGCAAGCTGTACACCGTGATGCTGCGCGACATCACCGCGCGGCTGCGCGGCGAGGATGCGCTGCGCCAGTCGCGCGAGGAGCTGCGCGAGCTGTCGGCGAACCTGCAGAACGTGCGCGAGGAAGAAAAGACCCGCATCGCGCGCGAGCTGCACGACGATCTCGGCCAGCAGCTGACCGCGCTGAAGATGGACCTGTCCGCGCTCGAGCACGCGCTCGCCCACCCGGCGCCGGGCGCCACGCCCGCCGTGCCCGAGCAGTTGCGCGGCATGCATCGGCTGATCGACTCGACGGTGGCGTCGGTGCGGCGCATCGCGGCGGATCTGCGCCCGGTGATGCTCGACGACCTCGGGCTCGTGCCCGCGATCGAATGGCTCGCGCAGGATTTCACGAACCGCTACGGCATCGAGGTCGAACGCGACATCGAGCCCGGCGATACGGCATTCAACAGCAACGGCGCGACCACCCTGTTCCGGATCGTCCAGGAGGCGCTCACCAATGTCGCGCGTCACGCGGACGCGACGGAGGTGGCGCTCGCGCTGACGATCGACGAGGGCAACTGCACGCTGCGCATCGCCGACAACGGCCGCGGCGCGCCGGACGCCGACGCCGCGCCGCGCCGCCTGGACAAGTCGTTCGGCCTGATCGGCATCCGCGAACGCGCGCACATGCTGGGCGGCATGGTGACGATCGATACCGGCCGCGACCGCGGCTTCTCGATCACGGTCACGTTCCCGCTGCAATCGATCCAACAGGAAACGTCGCCTTCATGATCCAGGTCCTACTCGCAGACGATCACGCGCTCGTGCGCGACGGTCTGCGCCATATTCTGCGCAGCGCCACCGGCTTCAACGTCGCGGGCGAGGCGTTCGACAGCACCACCACCATCGCGCTCGTGCGTTCGACGCCGGCCGACGTGCTGGTGCTCGACCTGTCGATGCCCGGCCGCAACGGCGTCGAGCTGATCAAGCAGATCAAGGACGAGAAGCCCGCGCTGCGGATCCTCGTGCTCACCATGCATGCCGAGCAGCAATACGCGGTGCGCGCGTTCCGCGCCGGCGCGTCGGGCTACCTGACCAAGGAAAGCGCGAGCGCCGAGCTGGTCGGCGCGGTCACGAAGGTGGCGTCGGGCGGGGTGTACGTCAGCCTCGCGATGGCCGAGCGCTTCGCGCAGAGCCTCAACGAGCCCGCCGACACGCTGCCGCACCACCGGCTGTCCGACCGCGAATTCGACGTGTTCCGCCGCATCGCGGTCGGGCAGACGCTGTCGGAAATCGCGCAGGAGCTGTGCGTGAGCGCGAAGACCGTCAGCACCTACAAGACGCGGATCCTGGAGAAGATGCAGATGCCGCATGAAGCGGCGCTCGTGCGCTATGCGTTGCGGCACAAGCTGGTCGATGACGTGGATGAGGGTTGAGGGGCGCCGCGCGGCCGCTTCACGCGCGATCGCTCCCATGATGTGAGGCGCCGGCCGCGGCCCTGGAGTGATCTCCGCGTCTCCCTACCGTATCGCCCGCTGATGGCGTGGTCCGCTTCGCGTGCGGCGTACCTGCTGCTGCCCCTTTCGCGCGCGCCGATGCGCCGATCCGAGCCCGTTCACCGGGCGCGCCGCGCACCGCCCGGCAACGCATTCGTCACGCGAAACCCGAGGGAAGGCGCGCCGCGCCCCAGGTTCCGCGCATTGCCGAAAGCCGCATGCCCCCCGGACAGGCGCGCGGTCGCACGTCACCCCTCGCCCCGCCGCGCCTCTTCCGCCAGCCCCACGATTTCCGCCGTCGTCATGATGCGCGCGTAATCCATTGCAAGATTGCTAAGCGACAACGCGTGGATCTCCTCCGCGCGCCACAGCCTGCCCGCCAGATCGCACCGGTCGAACGTGAACGCGCCATCCGAGGCGACCACGGTCTCGAAACCGAGGTTGCCTGCCGAGCGCGCGGTCGATTCCACCGAGTTGTTCGTGATCACCCCCGCGATCACGAGCTGCGCGATGCCGCGCTCGCGCAGCCGGCGCTCGAGCCCCGTCGCGACAAAGGCATCCGGCACCTGCTTCTCGACCACCTGTTCCGACGCCCGCGGCATGAACGCCGCCTGGAACAGCGCGCCGGGCTGCCCCGGCCAGAACACCGAGTCCGGATCGCGCGACACATGGCGCACGTGCACGACGGGCCGCGCCGTCCGCCGCCAGCAGACGAGCAATTCGCCGATCCGCTCCTCCGCATCGGGCTGGTTGCGCCGCCCCAGCTTCGGGTGATGAATGCCCTGCTGGAGATCGATCAACAACAAGGCGGCATTCGCATCGAGGCGCGCGGGCTGGTTCATGTCGGCATGTCGCGAATGGGTCGCGTGTGGTCGGATCGGGATGCCGCGATTGTAGCGTTCGTTCTCCGGAATACACCGTACTTGCGATCATGCGCGCCGCCCTGCACAATCGCAGCACATTTCCCCCGCCGACGCCGCCATGACTCATGCCTCACTCGCTACCGGCGTCCTCCTGGCCGCGGGCCTCGGCACCCGCTTCGATCCGAGCGGTGTGCACAGCAAGCTCCTCGCTCCGCTCGCCGACGGCACGCCGGTCGCCGTCGCCGCCGCGCGCCGGCTCGCGACCGCCGTCGCCGACGTGATCGCGATCGTGCGCCCCGGCGCCGAACGGCTCGCGCTGCTGCTCAACGAGGCGGGCTGCCAGGTGCTCTATACCGCGGACGCCGAGCGCGGCATGGGCGCGAGCCTCGCCGCCGCCGTGCGCGCGAGCGCCGACGCCGATGGCTGGATCGTCGCGCTCGCGGACATGCCGTGGATCGCGCCCGCCACGATCGAGACGCTCGCCCGCACGCTCGACAGCGGCGCGGCCTCGATCGTGGCGCCCGCCTATCGCGGCCAGCGCGGCCATCCGGTCGGCTTCGCCGCGCACCATTACGAGGCGCTCGTCGCGCTCGACGGCGACGCGGGCGCGCGCACGCTGCTCACGACGCACCCCGTCACGCTGCTCGACTTCGACGACCCCGGCGTGCTGCGCGACGTCGACACCCCCGCCGACCTCGCGCCGCCCGCCTCGCCCGCTTGATTCGCGCCTGCGCACGATCGCCCGGCAAAGCGTCCGCCGATTGGCTATAACGGAAAGGATGGCCGTCGCCGTGCGACGGCGCCCCGCGACCTCGGAGACGCCGATGTCCGACCACACCACGCCGCTGCCCGACCCACCCGCCGATCCCACCCGCGATCCGGAAGACGATCCGCTCGCGCCCGGCCATCACGAACGTCCGCAGGAACCGCCCGAAGGCCCCCCCAGCAAGGACCCTGTGTAGTCCCGCAAGCACGCCACGGGTCCGGTCAACGCGACGCCCCAGCTGCCCGCCGTTTCCGCACGGCGTGGCACCATCATGCCCGTTCGTCGCCTAGGGAATTCCCTGTCTGCGCCCGGCCGCGCGCCCGGCCGACAAACAGTGATCCCCATTCGCACCATCGGTGCGGGCCACTCGACTCCTTGCGGACCACCATGCGCAACCTGACTCTGAATCAAAAGCTCGCGTCGATGATCGTCGTTCTGTGGTTGGGCTTGTTATTGATCGGAGCATTGGGCGCATGGCAAAACCGTGCATCGATGATCTCGGACCGCCGCGACCAGCTGGCCGCGCTGATCAATCAGGCCTATCACGTCACCGACCACTACTACAAGCTGTCGCAGCAAGGCGCGCTGTCGGAAGCCGACGCGAAGCGCGAGGCGCTCGTCGCGATCGCCGCGATGCGCTACGGCGGCGACGGCTACATCTCGATCAACGATTCGAAACCCGTGATCGTGATGCATCCGATCAAAACCGAGCTGACCGGCAAGGATGTGTCGGGCATGACCGACCCGGCGGGCAAGCACCTGTTCGTCGAGATCGTCAAGGCGGGCAATCAGGGCGCCTTGGGCTACGTCGAGTACCTGTGGCCGAAGCCCGGCAACGACAAGCCGGTCGAGAAGACCAGCGTGGTCCAGCGCTTCGCGCCGTGGGACTGGTACCTCGTGACCGGCATGTACATGAACGACGTGCGCGCGGCGGTGCTCGCCAGCATCGGCCGCTGGTTCGCGATGACGCTCGTGCTCGGCCTGATCGCGACGGGCCTGATGGCGCTGGTGCTGCGCAGCGTGCGCCGCAGCCTCGGCGGCGATCTCGAGGACGCCGTCAGCACCGCGCGGCGCATCGCGCAGGGCGACCTGACCGCGCACGTCGACGTGCGCCACGAGAACGGCGCGAGCCTGCTCCATGCGCTGCACGCGATGCAGGCGAGCCTCGTCGACATGGTGTCGCGCGTGCGGCTCGGCACCGACAACATCCATGTCGGCGCGAACGAGATCGCGGCCGGCAACACCGACCTGTCGCAGCGGACCGAGGAGCAGGCGGCAGCGCTCGTGCAGACCGCGTCGAGCATGGATGAAATGACCTCCAACGTGCGGCAGAACGCCGACAGCGCCGCACAGGCCGCCGAGCTGGCCGACCAGGCGGCGCAGATCGCGCAGCGCGGCAACGCGGTGGTGGACGACGTGGTGCGCACGATGACCGCGATCACCGACAGCTCAACCAAGATCAGCGACATCATCGGCGTGATCGACGGCATCGCGTTCCAGACCAACATTCTCGCGCTGAACGCGGCGGTGGAAGCGGCGCGCGCGGGCGAACAGGGACGCGGCTTCGCGGTGGTGGCGGGCGAAGTGCGCACGCTCGCGCAGCGTTCCGCGACCGCGGCGAAGGAGATCAAGATCCTGATCGAATCGTCGAACCAGACGGTCGGGCATGGCGCATCGCTGGTCAGCCATGCGGGCGCGACGATGGGGGAAATCGTGCAGTCGGTGCGGCGCGTGAACGAGATCCTCGAGGAGATCAGCCACGCGTCGCGCGAACAGAGCGCGGGCATCGAGCAGGTGAACCGCGCGGTCGGCGAGATGGATCAGGTCACGCAGCAGAACGCGGCGCTCGTCGAGCAGGCGGCCGCGGCCGCGCATTCCCTGCGCGACCAGGCCGACGCGCTGCGCTCAGCGGTCACGCGATTCGCGCTGCCGGCCTGACGGACCCGCGCGGGCGGCCATCGGGCCGCCCGCCTCACCGCCTCACCGCCTCACCGCCTCACCGCCTCACCGCCTCACCGCCTCACCGCCTCACCGCCTCACCGCCTCACCGCC
>NZ_JBXAPG010000057.1:24416-30296 GCF_058803765.1 Burkholderia sp. GW821-FHT14F03 | reverse complement strand
CTCCGCCTCTCCGCCTCTCCGCCTCTCCGCCTCTCCGCCTCTCCGCCTCTCCGCCTCTCCGCCTCTCCGCCTCTCCGCCTCTCCGCCTCCCGCCTCTCCGTCCCGAATTTGTCTGCACTCCACCACGATTTGACAGTGTTTTAACCGAAATCGCGCGACTTCCACACATCGCGATTACGCATTTATTACAATCACCCCCTAGAAGCGTCCTCCACCGGGGCGCGTTTGCCGTCCACCCGCCCGTCCATGACCCTGAAGAAGAAGTCGAAAGCCTCCGAGCCGTACCTCGCCGTCGCGAAGAACCCGATGTTGTCGGCGAGCCTGCCGATGTGGCGCTCGAAGTTCGTCGTGATCCTCGTGTTTCTCGCCTTCGGCGCGCTGATCGCGCGCGCCTTCTGGGTCCAGATCGCCAATCAGGACTTCTATGCCGGCCAGGGCCAGAAACGCTACCAGCGCACCATCGAGCTCGATGCGATGCGCGGCCGCATCGTCGACCGCAACGGCGCGATGCTCGCCGTCAGCCTGTCCACCTACGAAATCTGGGCGAATCCGAAGCAGGTCGACGAAGCCGCGTACCCCGCGCTCGCGAAGCTGCTCGACATGCCGCTCCCCGAGCTCAAGCGCCGCCTGAACAACGAGCGCAGCTTCGTGCTGCTCAAGCGCCAGATCGATCCCGAAACCGCCGCCCGGATCGACAAGCTCGGTCTCGAAGGCCTCACCCAGGTCGCGGATTCCAAGCGCTTCTACCCGGAAGGCGAATCGGCCGCGCACGTGGTCGGCTTCACGAACGTCGAGGATCACGGCCAGGAAGGCGTCGAGCTGGCCACCAACGACCGCCTGTCCGGCACCGCCGGGCAGCGCGAGGTGATCCGCGACCGGCTCGGCCGGATCGTATCCGACACCCGCCCGCTCGTGCCCGCCCAACACGGCGCCACCATCGAGCTGACGATCGACCGGCGGATCCAGCAGCTCGCCTACGCGCAGCTGAAGTCGGCGATCCTCGCGAACAACGCGCAAGCGGGCAGCGTCGTCGTGCTCGACGCGCAGAACGGCGAGATCCTCGCGCTCGCGAACTACCCGACCTTCGATCCCAACGACCGCGCCCGCCTGACCGGCCAGCAGTTGCGCAACCGCGCGGTGATCGACACCTTCGAGCCCGGCTCGACGATCAAGCCGGTGGTCATCGCGCTGTCGATCGACGCAGGCAAGGTCAGCCCGCAGACCCTCATCAACACCGCGCCCGGCAGCTACAAGATCGGCCCCGCGGTCATCCACGACACCTCGAACCACGGCTCGCTCACGGTCGCGCAGGCGCTGCAGAAGTCGAGCAACGTCGCGCTCGCCAAGCTCGCGCTGAACCTGCCCGCCGAGACCATCTGGAACAAGTACCAGGAATACGGCATCGGCCGCGCGCCGGAACTGACCTTCCCGGGCGTCGCCTCGGGCCGCCTGCGTCCCTACAAGCGCTGGCGGCCGATCGAGCAGGCGACGATGGCGTACGGCTACGGGCTGTCGATGTCGCTGCTGCAGATCGCGCAGGTCTACACCGCGTACGCGGGCGACGGCACGATCCACCCGGTCTCGCTGCTCCGGAACAACACCGACGTCCACGCGCTCGAGGCGCAGCGCGGCCACCGCGTGACCTCGCCCGCCACCGCCGCCGCGATCCGCTCGATGCTGGAAATGGCGGCGGGCGAAGGCGGCACCGGGCGCGCCGCGCGCGTCGACGGCTACCGGATCGGCGGCAAGACCGGCACCGCGCGCAAGCAGGTCGGCGCCTCGTATGCGAAGGGCAAGTACCGCGCGCTGTTCGCCGGCATGGCGCCGATGAGCAACCCGCGCCTGATCGTCGCCGTCATGATCGACGAGCCGGCCGGCCGCAGCTACTATGGCGGCACGGTCGCGGGCCCGGTGTTCTCCGGCGTCACGAGCGGCGCGCTGCAGCTGCTCGGCGTGCCGCCCGACGCGCCGCCCGGCCCGACCAAGGCCGCCGCGGCCGCCAAGCCGGCCGCCAAGCCGAAAACCTGAGCCGCCCCGTCCATCCCATTCTTTAGGATCGCCGCGCAATATTTGAGCGGCGAGCCGCCTCCCTCCTACAATCTCCCGCACCACGGACGCCCCCGCGCGACGTCCGTGCGACCGCCCGCGCGGTCCTTCCAAGATCAGGCGCTCAGGAGAGAGACATCATGGGATTTCACTGGACCAAGCGGGTGCTGGCCGGCATCGCCGCCGGCGCATGCCTGTCGGCCCCCGTCGTCGCACGGGCGGACGCCGCCCCCGTCAAGATCGGCTTCATCGTGAAGCAGCCCGACGACCCCTGGTTCCAGGACGAATGGCGCTTCGCCGAGCAGGCCGCCAAGGACAAGCATTTCACGCTGGTCAAGATCGCCGCGCCGAGCGGCGAGAAAGTCTCCACCGCGCTCGACAGCCTCGCCGCGCAGAAAGCGCAGGGCGTGATCATCTGCGCGCCCGACGTGAAGCTCGGGCCGGGCATCGTCGCGAAGGCGAAGCGTTACGACATGAAGCTGATGTCGGTCGACGACCAGCTCGTCGACGGCAAGGGCGCGCCCCTCGCCAACGTGCCGCACATGGGCATCTCGGCGTACAAGATCGGCCAGCAGGTCGGTCAGGCGATCGCCGCCGAGACCCGGCGGCGCGGCTGGAATCCCGCCGAGGTCGGCATCATCCGGCTCGCCTACGACCAGCTGCCGACCGCGCGCGAGCGCACCACGGGCGCGGTCGACGCGTTGAAGGCCGCCGGCTTCCCGGCCGCGAACGTGATCGACGCCCCCGAAATGACGGCCGACACCGAAGGCGCGTTCAACGCGGCGAACATCGCGCTGACCAAGCACCAGAACTTCAAGCACTGGGTCGCGTTCGGCTCGAACGACGACACCACGGTCGGCGCGGTGCGCGCGGCCGAGGGCCGCGGGATCGGCGCGGACAGCATGGTCGCGGTCGGCATCAACGGCAGCCAGGTCGCGATGAACGAATTCGCCAAGCCGAAGCCGACGGGCTTCTACGGGTCGATCCTGCTGAATCCGCGCCAACACGGCTACGACACGTCGGTCAACATGTACGAGTGGATCACGAAGAACCAGGCGCCGCCGCCCGTCGTGCTGACCTCGGGCACGCTGATCACGCGCGACAACGAAAAACAGGCGCGCGCGTCGCTGGGCCTTTGAGCGCGCGAGGCAAGGAACCGACATGACGACTCCCCGCACCACCTTGATCACGGGCGCCGCCGGCGGCATCGGCCAGGCGCTGACCCGTTGCTTCGCCGCCGCCGGCGGCCGCGTGCTCGCGCTCGATCGCGACGCGGCCGCGCTGCGCGCGTTCCTCGACGCGCTCGGCCCCGGCGACGTCCATCCGATCATCGACGACCTCACGGATCCCGCCCGGCTGAAGGCGGCGCTCGCCGCGCATCCGGCGGTCGACGTGCTGGTCGCCAACGCGGGCACCGCCGCGTCGACGACCCTGCGCAACACCACGATCGCGTCGTGGCGCGCCGACCTCGACGCGAACCTGACCGCGACCTACGTGAGCGTGGAGGCGGTGCTGCCCGGCATGCTCGCGCTCGGTCGCGGCGCGATCACGGTGATCGGCTCGGTCAACGGCATGAACGCGCTCGGCCACCCGGCCTACAGCGCCGCGAAGGCCGGCCTCGTCAGCTACACGAAGTCGCTTGCGATCGAATACGGCCGCCGCGGCGTGCGCGCGAACATCGTGTGTCCGGGCACGGTCAGGACGCCCGCGTGGGAGGCGCGCGTGAAGCAGAACCCGCGCGTGTTCGACGAATTGAGGAAGTGGTATCCGCTCGATGATTTCGCGACGCCGGACGACGTCGCGCAGGCCGCGCTGTTCCTGTCTTCGCCGGCCGCCCGCGTGATCACGGGCGTCGCGCTGCCGGTGGACGGCGGGCTGCTCGCCGGCAACCGGGTGATGGCGCAGGAACTGACGCTGGAATCGTTCGACTGAGAGGCCGCGCGCGGCGGGCGCGCCGGCCCGCGCGTCGCGTCAATGCGCGGGCTTGGGCACGTGCGGCGTCATGCGCGACAGCACGTGGTCGGTCATGCCGCGCGCCAGCTCGGTCTCGCCGATGAAGACCGTGCCCATTCCTTCGTTGACGAGCAGCGACGCCTCGTCGTCGCTGTTGGTGCACAGCGCGATCTCGATGGTCGGATTGAGCGTGCGCGAGATCTCGACGATCTGCCGGACGTCGAACACGTCGGGCAGCGTGACCACCAACATCCCGGCGCGCGCGATGTGCGCCTGCACCAGCACGATCGGCTCGATCGCATCGCCCGACACGGCCGCGACGCCCTCCTCGCGCAGCTTCTCGACCCGCTCGCGGTTCTGCTCGACCACAACGTACGCGATGCCGCGCTCGTCGAGCGCCTGCCCGATCCGGGTGCCGACCCGCCCATAGCCGACGATCACGACCTGCCCGGTCAGATGCGTCTGCGGCGTCGACATCGGCAGCGCGGCGAGCGGATCGTCGCGCGACTCGAGGCGTCGCGCGAACGCCGAATGCCGGCGGATCCAGGCGGCCGCGGGCTCGATCATCGCGAACAGCAGCGGATTCAGGGCGATCGAGATCAGCGCGACCGCGAGAATCAGGTTCTGCCCTTCGGCCGACAGCAGGCCGAGGCCGCGCCCCAGGCTCGCGAGGATGAACGAGAACTCGCCGATCTGCGCGAGGCCCGCGCCGACCGTCAGCGCGGTGTTGAGCGGATAGCGGAACGCGAGCACGAGCGCGACGGCGGCCAGGGTCTTGCCGATCACGACGATCGCCGCGACCTCGATCACGTGCAGCGGCTCGTTGATGAGGATGCCCGGGTCGAACAGCATCCCGACCGAGATGAAGAACAGCACCGAGAAGGCGTCGCGCAGCGGCAGGGTTTCGTCGGCGGCGCGGCGGCTGAACTCGGATTCGCGCATCATCATGCCGGCGAAGAACGCGCCGAGCGCGAACGACACGTCGAACAGCTTCGCCGCGCCGAACGCGACGCCGACGGCCGCCGCGATCATGCACAGCGTGAACAGCTCGCGCGAGCCGGTGCGCGCGACCAGCCACAGGATGCGCGGGAACACCCGCTTGCCGACCACCAGCATCAGCGCGATGAATGCGCCGACCTTCAGCAGCGTGGTGCCGAGCGTGCCCCACAGGCTGCCGCCCGGGGCGCCGCCGTGCGCGGCGTCGGGCGTCGCGCCGCCGAGCAGGCCGGCGAGCGGCGGCAGCAGCACGAGCACGAGCACCATCACGAGATCCTCGACGACCAGCCAGCCGACCGCGATCCGCCCGTTCACCGATTCGACGAGCCCGCGACCCTCCAGCGCCCGCAGCAGCACCACCGTGCTCGCGACCGACAGCGACAGCCCGAACACCAGCGCGCCGCCGATATTCCAGCCCCACAGCAGCGCGAGCCCGCAGCCGAGCGCGGCCGCGACGCCGATCTGGAAGATCGCGCCCGGCAGGGCGATCTTGCGCACCGCGAGCAGGTCGCCCAGCGAGAAATGCAGCCCGACGCCGAACATCAGCAACATCACGCCGATTTCAGCCAGCTGCTGCGCGAGCGCGAGATCGCCGACGAAGCCGGGCGTGCCCGGCCCGATCACGATGCCCGCCAGCAGATAGCCGACGAGCGGCGGCATCTTCAAGAGCGAGGCAAGGTAACCGAAGATCATCGCGAGACCGAAACCGGTCGCGAGCAACGCAATCAGGCTGACGTCATGAGGCATCCGCGCTCCATTTTGAACGTAATATTTTAGTAAGCCGACAAGGATAAGGGATCAGCGCGGCAAATGGGCGCGCGAATCAAAATATCACGGGGCCGCGGCGGGCCGATGACGGCGTGCGGCGAACGATCCGACCCTGCT
>NZ_JBXAPG010000057.1:0-24317 GCF_058803765.1 Burkholderia sp. GW821-FHT14F03 | reverse complement strand
TTCGGGCTTCGGGCTTCGGGCTTCGGGCTTCGGGCTTCGGGCTTCGGGCTTCGGGCTTCGGGCTTCGGGCTTCGGGCTTCGGGCCGCCGGTTTCGGGCCGCCGGTTTCGGGCCTCCGGTTTCGGGCTTCCGGTTTCGGGCTTCCGGTTTCGGGCTTCCGGTTTCGGGCTTCCGGTTTCGGGCTTCCGGTTTCGGGCCGGCGCTCACCGCCCTCGCCCGGTCAAGCCCGTCGCGCGCCGCCCCGGGTCGGCCGCCCCGTCGCGGCGCAGCCCGCCGCGCCGGCTAGGCGAATTCAACCCGGTCGCGCCCGTTGCGCTTCGCGCGATACATCGCGGCATCCGCCGCGTCCAGCAGCCGCGCAACCGCGCCCGCCGCGTCGACCGGCTCCTCGATCGTGCGCACCGACACGCCGATCGACACCGTCACCCGCAGCGCCATCGGGTGCGTGTCGGAGACGTCCAGCTCGAGCGCGGCGACCGCGTGCCGGACCCGTTCGGCCACCACCGTCGCCTCGTTGCGCGCGGTCCGCAGCAGCAGCACCGCGAACTCCTCGCCGCCGTAGCGCACGAGCGTGTCGCCCGCCCGCAGCTGCGAACGCGCGCAGTGGGCGACCGCCACCAGCACGCGGTCGCCCACCGCATGTCCGTGCACATCGTTGATCTGCTTGAAACGGTCGATGTCGAAGAACAGGCAGGCGATCGTCTCCTGCCGGCGCGCCGCCCCGAGCACCGCCTCCCGCAAACGTTCGTCGAAGTAGCGGCGGTTCGCGAGCCCCGTCAGCGCATCGGTGATGCCGAGGCGCTGCAGGCGCTCGCGGTGCGCGACGTTGTCGAGGCTCGCGGCAACGATGCGCGCGAAGCGTTCCAGCAGATCGGTCGCCATGCCCGGCGCGAACCGCTCCGGATCAGCGCTGCCCAGGCACAGGCAGCCGATCGTACGGGCGGCGCGATCGTCGCCGAGCCGCAGCGGCAGCACGATCGCGCTCGCCACGCGCGCCGGCCCCGCCGGACCGAACGCCGCGCCGGCCCAGGCTCCGGGCGCGCCGAGCCACGGCACGCCGCCGGCCGTCAGGCGCATCAGCCAGGCCCCGAGCGGCAGATCCGCCGTCACGTCCGGATGCGGCGCGTCGTCGACGATCTCCGCCGCGAGCGGCTGCGCGCGATCGAGCCACACCCGCACCGCGTCGAGCGAGAACTCCGCCGGGAATCGCGCAAACAGCGCGTCGATGAAGGCCGCGAGCCCCGCCGCGCCGATCAGCGCCAGCTCGATGTCCTGAAACCGCCGCAGCGTGCGCTCATTGCGCAGCACGGTGTCCATCAGCGCACGGACCTCGGTCGGCAGGAACAGGGGATCGGAATAGCTCACGTTGAACAATAGGAGAGCGCGAGCGGACACGGCGCTCGACAGCCTGGATATCGGCGGCGCGCGCGCGAGCTTGAGGGGTGTGCGTTCAGGCGCGCCCGGCGAATCGACGATCGGCTGCGCCAAAGCCGCCGCGCGCCCAGTCGCTCGGGCACGCACTCACTCGGGCCGCCGTGACGCGACCGGACGCCGCCCCCCATCGCCGCCACGACGAGCCGAGCCCGCGAACGCTCGGTCGCCGCGCGGCGGCGGCGCCCCGCGCCCAACGTCGTGTGCGCCACGGCTTGCCGACGGCGACCGGCCACGTCTCGCGCGCCCCATGCGCCGCCACGCCGGCGGACCCGCGTGCCATCGCCCATCGCTCATCGCCGATCACTGGTCATCCATCACCGGTCAGCAACGGCATCGGGGCGACGACTGCCTACCCACGCCGGCCACGCCCGCCCGCGCCGCGCCAATCCAGCGCCAATCCCAGCGCTAGTCTCAGCACCTAAACCAACGCCTAAACCAGCAGCCCCAGGATCGCAGCCTTGACCGCGGCCTCGGTCTTGTTCATCGCATTCAGTTTGCGCATCGCATTGACGAGGTGAAACTTCACGGTCCGATCGTCGATCGACATGATCTTGCCGGTTTCGGCATAGGTCTTCCCGGCCGCCGACCACTGCAACGTTTCGCGTTCGCGCGCGGTCAGCTCGACCGCGTAGTCCGCCCCCTGCGGGTACTCGCTCATCGCGCTGCTGAATGCGGTCGCCAGCCACGACATCCGGTAGCCCTTGTCCGCCAGTTCGCGCTTGTCGACCGGCTCGGCCGAGCGCGCGAGGGTCACCAGCCCGCTCACGCCCGCGCGGCTGCGGGTCGGCATGCACCAGCCGTAGCGCAGGCCGTGGTGCGCGGCCTCCTCCCAGAACTCGGCCTGCCGGGTCTGGCCGCCGGCCTGCCAGATCAGGGGAAGCGTCTGCGTGAGCCCGTGGCGGACCGTGGGATCGATCGCGAAATAATTGCGGTCCACGTAGCGCTCGACCCACTTTTCCGGATAGTCCGACTGCAACGTGAATTGCGGATTGTTGATCGGAAAGGGCACGCGGATTCCGAACGAGCACCGCTCGAAGCCCAGTTCCCGCGCGGCGACCCGCAACTCCTGAAACACCTCATCTTCGGTTCTGGCCGCTGCAAAGGCGTCCAGGTACGTCTCTCTCCACGCATGCATACCTCACCCTCGCGATCGAACCGGGCCCGGGCGGGCCGCGGATGTGTACGGCGCCCACGAGCGCAATGACCCGCCGTCAGCGCCCGTCGCCGTGACATGGGCGGGGCACGGGGTTCCGCCCTTCGTCCGGGGCGGCTGCTCGAATGGCGCGATGCTTGTGTCCGGGTATTTCGCGCAACAGGCTCAACGTTACCTGAATCAGTCCGCGCAAACCGCGTTGCCGAAACGCGCAGCGAATACCGATGCGCATTCATTCTCTTGCCCTATTCCTGAAATCCGATCCAATGGGAAATGGAAATGAAATAACCGTATCGTCAAGCGACGCGTCGCGCATTTTTATTTATTTATTTTTCACTCCGCCCACCGCCGTTTCATCAAAAAATCGCCATGGATATGGCACAAACCTCGGAATATCGCTGATTCCGGCCCTTTGAATTTCTCCCTGCGCAATGCCATTGCATCATATGCAAATTCACTGGCACCCTGCCCATTCGGGCAGCTATTTTGCGCATCCAATGTCAGGTCCAATCATCCCGACAATTACGAGATAAAACGGGTCGCCAGCCGCTTGCGCTGACCGTCGCGAGGCGGCGGCGATCCGGATTCCGAGACGATCCATCCGTTCGTTCCAGATCCTGAATCAGCAGCCCGGATGGCCGTCGTCCACCGTCGACGGCCCCGGCGTACCCAAGCGGTGAAGCGGTCGTTCGCGGCCGCGTGTTGCCAACGGACAGAATCAAACTTGCCTGGCGGGTTTTCCCATGCAGACGCTGTCGGGAAACGGTTCCGCTGTGCAATCAGCATGTCGCGCGGCGCATCGTGGCCCCGTGGAAGTCGTCGTGAAACACGCGTCGTCCGATAGCCGACCTCGCGCGCGTCGCGCCGGCGCAATGGCATTGACGTGCACGAAGCCGCATCGCCACGGTTAATCGATGGCAAATCCCGATCGAGATGCAGCGGCCCATCCGCGCCGCGCCGAATATCGATACGTCGCCGGACGGCCCGCGTCATCCGGCGCGACTATCCCGGGTTTGCTTTCATCAGCGATAAACGAAGGATGGAACATGCCTCACGACTCGACAGAAGCCAACCCCGCCTCCACCTCGGCCGCGCCGCCGGACGGCTATTTGCCGCTGTTTCGCAGCAGCCCGTTCCTCGATCTCGTAGGGCCGCTGTTCTATCGCCCGGGCGACACGGGCTTCAGCCTCGGCCTGCGTGTGCTGGAACAACACCTCAACAGCGTATCGACGCTGCACGGCGGCCTGATCGCCACGCTCGCCGACGTCTCGCTCGGCTACGTGACCGCCTTCTCGCGCGAACCCACGCTCAGCATGGTCACGGCCAGCCTCACGATCGACTACCTGGGCGCGGCGGCGCTGGGCAGCTGGGTCGAGTCGCACGTCACCGTCAACAAGGTGGGCAAGCACCTCGCCTTCGCCGACGCCGCCCTCACCGCCGACGGACGTCCGGTGGCCAAGGCGCGCGCGTTGTTCGCCATCGCCGATCGCGCGCAGCCCGCCGCCGGCCTCAGTCCCCAGGACAAGGAGCCATCGTGAGTTTCGAATCCGAATTCCAGTCCATCCATACGCGCGAGACGCCGGGCAAGGCCAACGCGCGCCTCACGATCAACGATCCGTTCCTGCATCGCAAGCAGCGCCGACACTTCATCCTGCACGACGTGCTGCCCGCGCTGTTCACCGTCGTCGCGCTGCTGCTGATCCCGGTGCTGCGTCCCGGGCTGCCGGAACTCGCGGCGTTCCTGGTCATGTGGACCGTCACGGGGCTCGGGGTCTCCACCGGCTACCACCGCCTGTTCGCGCACAAGTCCTGGGTGGCGGCGCGGCCGCTGCGCAACGCGCTCGCCATCACGGGCGCGATGGCCGGGCAAGGCAGCGTGCTGTCCTGGGTGGCCATGCATCGACGCCATCACGAGCGCAGCGACGCGGACGGCGACATGCACTCGCCCAATCTTCACGGCGACGACTGGCGCGGCCAGCTGCGCGGCTTCCTGCACGCCCACCTCACCTGGATGATGGCGCACCCGTACCCGAGCGTCGTGCACTACGCGCCCGACCTGATGCGCGATCGCACCATCGCGTGGATCCACAAGCACTACCAGCGCTGGGTGATCCTCGGGCTGGTGCTGCCGGCGCTGTTCTGCGCCCTCGTGGAACGCTCCTGGAGCGGCCTGCTCATGGGCTTCCTGTGGGGCGGCATGGTGCGCATGTTCGTGCTCGAGCACGGCATCTGGTCGCTCAACTCCCTCTGTCACATGATGGGCACGCGCCGCTGGGCGACGCGCGACAAGAGCCGCAACATCGGCCTGATCGCCCCCTTCATCTTCGGCGAGAGCTGGCATCACAATCATCACGCCTTCCCGGGCTCGGCCTGGTTCGGTCTTCGGTGGTGGCGCGTCGACCCCGGCTACTGGTTCATCTGGCTGATGGGCGTGCTGGGTCTCGCGCGCGACATCAAGGTGCCGGAACGGGCCCAGCTCGAAATGCGCCGCGCCGCCGCGCGCTGAGAACAGGACGCATCCCTTCAATCCCAAGGAGACACCCGCTCATGAACACCCCCGCGAAACGCCCCGAAGACATCGTTCAATGGTGCCGCGACTACATCGCCGGCGTCCTGGACGTGCCGGTCGACTCGATCGATCCGGCCAGCGAGTTCGACACGCTGGGCCTCGATTCCGCGTTGATCACGTCGATGCTGATCGAGCTCGAGGAATGGCTCGGCATCGACATCCCGCCCTCGATCTTCTTCTCGCAAAGCACGCTCGACGGCATGGGCGCCGTGCTGGCCGAGCGCGTGGTGAGCGAAGGCGCCGGCGCGTAGACCTCGCGCCGCGCACCCGGAACCTGGACAGGAGAGCACGACATGACGGCAAGGCTGGAGCAGCAGGATGCGACGTATGGCGGGTCGGCCGACGCCATCCGCTATCACTACGACGTGAGCCGCGCGTTCTACGCGCTGTGGCTCGATGAAACGATGTCGTATTCGTCGGCGTTGTGGACGCCCGCCGCCACCGAACCGCTCGCGCTCGCGCAGCGACGCAAGATCGAGCATCACCTGCAGCACGCGCGCGCGGACCGCGCGACGCGCCTGCTCGACATCGGCTGCGGCTGGGGCGGCGTGATGCGGGCGGCCGCGGAGCTGCCCGGGCTGCAACGGATCGTCGGCCTCACGCTGAGCGAGGATCAGGCGGCCTGCGTACGCGAGCTGAACCATCCGAAGTTCGAGGTGCGGCTCGAGAACTGGGTCGATCATCGCCCTGCCGCGCCCTACGATTCGATCGTGTCGATCGGCGCGTTCGAGCACTTCGCCAAGCCGAGCGACACCGTCGCGCAGAAGATCCAGGTGTATCGCGACTTCTTCGAGGCCTGCCGCACGTGGCTCGCGCCCGGCGGCCGCCTGTCGCTGCAGACGATCGCCTACGGCACGATGCGCCGCGAGGAAGCCAGCCAGTTCATCAACCAGGAGATCTTCCCCGACGCCGATCTGCCCACGCTCGCCGAAATCGCCGCGGCGGCCGACGGCGTGATGGAGATCACCGACGTGGTGAACCATCGGCTGCACTACGCGCGCACGACCGAGACCTGGGCCGCGAACCTGAAGAAGCATCGCGCGGCGGCCGTCGAACTGGTCGGCGAGGACACCACCGCGCGCTACGAACGCTATCTCACGCAATCGTCCGCCGGCTTCTACATGGGCAAGATCGCCCTGCTACGCCTGGCCCTGCGCCCGATCGGCAGCAGTTGGCGGCAGATGGCCACGGCCTGAACGGAGACCCGCATGGAATCCCGTCAGCCCGCGACTGCAACCGCCACTGCGCCCGCGTTCAAGTTCAATCCGACGCATCCCGACTTCGTCCAGGATCCGTATCCGACCTACGCCCGGATGCGTCGCGAAGCGCCCCGTCTCCAGGCGCTGGGCACGCGCATCCTCACACGCTACGACGACGTGCTGGCCGTGCTCAAGCATCGCGACCTGAGCGTCGCGCTGATCCCGGACACCATCCAGCGCATGGCGTCCAGGCTGCGCGTCGAGCGCCTGGATCAGATCGATCGCTTCATCCGCAGTTCGATCGTGTTCACCGACAATCCCGCGCATGTACGCCTGCGACGGCTGGTCAACCAGGCCTACACGCCGCGCGCGGTCGCGCGGCTCGCGCCCCTGATCGACGATGAGATCGCCGCCTGCCTGCGCGCCTTCGACGACGGCGCACCGGCCGACCTGATCGCCGCCCTCGCGCGGCCGCTGCCCGTGCACGTGCTGTGCCGCTGGATGCGCGTGGAGGCGACGCATCGCGCCGACATCGCGCATCACGTGCACAACGTCCGCCTGCTGCTGGATCCGGGCATGATGGGACGGCGCGACTACGTGCGCGCCGCCGAATCGCTGGCCTGGCTGATCGACTTCTTCTCCGCGCATGCCGACGGCCCGGCCGCCGCGCACGAAGGCGTGGTGCGCGACCTCGTGGCCGCGCGCGCGGACGACGACCGGCTGTCGCACGAGGAAGTCGCGTTCGCGTGCGTCATGTTCTACGTGGCCGGCACCGAGACCACGCAATCGCTGATCGGCAATGTCGTGCTCGCGCTCGTCCGGCATCCGCGGCAGCTCGCGCTGTTGCGGGAACGGCCTGAACTCGTCGAGCGCGCGGTCGAGGAGAGCATTCGCTACGACACGCCCTTGCAGTTCACCAAGCGCGTCGCACGCACCGCCACCGAGGTGAACGGCATCGCGATCGCGGCGGGCGAGCAGATCCTCGCCTGCATGGGCGCGGCCAATCGCGACGAGGACGTGTTCGAGCGCGCCGACGTCTTCGATTGCCTGCGCACGGGCGCGCCCCACGTCGGCTTCGGCTACGGCCTGCATGCCTGCCTGGGCGGCCAGTTGGCCCGCCTGCAGGCCGAGCGCGCGCTGCACATGCTGCTCGCGCGCTATCCGGCCTGGGATCTCGATCCGACCGGCGTCACCTGGCAATCCGAGAGCCTGATCCTGCGCGGCCCGGCCGCGCTGCGCGGCCGCCTTCTCGCCGCGCTGGCCGAAGCGGACGAGACGCTCGCCGCCAGGGGCGTCGATGGCGAATAAGTGGATCGTGACGGCGCCGGACAATGCCGCCGCCCCGCATTCTCCGGTGCTGTACTGCTTCCATCACGCCGGCGGCAGCGCGGCGTCGTACAACGGCTGGTGCACGACCTGGCCCGCCGGTTCGCGGCTGCGCTTCGTCGAGCTGCCGGGCCGGCCGGGCGCGCCCGAGCCGCTGCCGTTCACCGAGGTCGAGGCCCTGATGCCGCCGCTGCTGCGCGCGTTCCTCGATCAGCATGAGACGGACACGCCCTATGCCTTCTACGGCCACAGTCTCGGCGCGCTGGTGGCCTACCGGCTCACGCGCGCGCTGCTCGCGCACGGCCACGCCGGCCCGGCCCTGCTCGCCGTGTCGGGCCGGCGCGCGCCCACCGCGCCGCTGCGCGGCGAGGCGCTCTGGAACCTCCCCGAGGCGGCGCTGATCGAGGCGCTGCGCGCGCTCGGCGGCATGGCGCAGCCGCTGCTCGCGAGCGCGAAGTGGCGCGACCTGTTCCTGCCCATCATGCGCGCGGACCTGCGCCTGTCCGACGAATACCAGGAAGCGCCGGACGCCCCGCTGCCGATGCCGCTGCTCGCCCTGCACGGACACGACGATCCGATCGTGCCGCTGCACGAACTGAACGCGTGGCGCGCGCTCGCGGGCGCGGGCTTCGAGCAGGCAGCCATGCCCGGTACGCACTTCTTCACGGCCGAGGGACTGCTGCGGGTGCGGCAGCGGCTGCAGGACGCGCTGGCCGGGATCCGCGCCGCGCATCCGCACGGAGCGCCGCAATGCGTGAACTGACGCCGCTCCCGCCCGCGCATGCCACGCTCAACGCGCTGGTCAGCCACTGGGCCGCGCAGCAGCCCGACGCCGAAGCGTTTCTGTTCCTCGGCGCGGAGAACGTGGAGCAGGAGCGTCTCAGTTATGCGCAGCTCGCATCGGCGAGCCGCGGCCTGGCGCGCATGCTGCTCGCGCAGGCCGCGCCCGCCGCGCGCATCCTGCTGATGTTCGAACCGGGGCTCGCGTTCGTCGTGGCGTTCTTCGCCTGCCATCGCGCGGGCATGGTGCCCGTCCCGGTGGTGCCGGCGCGCCGGGGCCGCATGCGCGACGCGGCCATCGCGGTCGCGAGCGATTGCGCGCCGGCGCTGCTGCTGTGCACGGCGGGACAGGCGGCGGCCGTGCGCGACGCGCTGGGCGGCGTCGAGGCGCTGCGCGCGTTGCCGGTCGTCGAAACGGACGTCGGCTCGGCGCTCGCTGCGGACGCGTCGGGCGCCGGTGCGTCGGGCGCCGGTGCGTCGGGTATCGGCGCGGCGCCGATCGATGCGCCGCTGGCCTTCCTGCAATACACATCGGGATCCACCTCCACGCCGAAGGGCGTCATGGTTTCGCAGGCCAACCTGTTCGCCAATCTCGAGATGCAGCGCCTGGCCATCCACAATCCCTGGGGTGCGTGCTACGTCGGCTGGACGCCGCTCTATCACGACATGGGCCTGATCGCGAACCTGCTGGAACCGTTCTATCTCGGTGGGCGCTGCGTGCTGATGTCGCCGGCCCAGATGGCGCAGGCGCCGTGGCTGTGGCTGCGGGCCATCTCGCATTACCGCGCGCATTCGAGCGGCGGCTCCAACTTCGCCTACGATCTGTGCATCGAACGCGCCGCGCGCATCCTCGCGGAACCGCTCGACCTGTCGTGCTGGAAGGTCGCGTTCAGCAGCGCCGAGCCGGTGCGCGCCGACACGCTCGCGCGCTTCCACGCCGCCTTCGCCGCGCTCGGGTACGACGGCCGCAGCGCCTATCCCTGCTACGGCCTCGCCGAAGCCACGCTGGTGGTGAGTTGCGGCGGCAGCCGCCCCCGGCCGGTGCTGCTCGATGCCAGCCGGTCGGCGCTGGAGCAAGGCCGGATCACGCCGCCCCGCTCGGACGACGACACGCGCACGCTGGTCGGCTGCGGCGCGCCCGTCTCGGGCGGCGAAGTCGCGATCGTCGATCCCGATACCCGCCGGGCGCTGACGCCCGGGCGCATCGGCGAGATCTGGGTGCGCGGCCCGCACGTGCCCACGGGCTACTGGAACAACCCGGCCGCGTCGGCCGAGACCTTCCATGCCGTGATCGACGGCGATCCCGACACGCGCCCGCACCTGCGCACGGGGGATCTCGGATTCGTGGACGAGTCGGGCGAAGTCTACGTGACCGGCCGGCGCAAGGATCTGCTGATCGTGCGTGGGCGCAACCTCTATCCGCAGGACCTCGAACGGGCCGCGCAGCGTGCGTATGCGGGCCTCGGCGAGGCCGCGGCCTTCCCGCTGGACGCGGATCGGATCGGCCTCGTGATCGAGGTGGCGCGGGAACAGCGACGCCATTTCGACCGGCTGCGCGCCACGGCCGCGGTCCGCGCGGCGGTGCTGCAGGAATTCGAGGTGTCCCTGCATGCCGTGCGCTTCGTCGCACCCGGCAGCGTCCCGCTCACCTCCAGCGGCAAGATCCGTCGTCGCGAAACCCAGCGCCGCTTCCTCGCCGATACGCTGCGCGACGTAAGCGCCGATGCGCACGCGTGAATCGCGCCCGTCACCCACCGTCGACCTGCCGGCTCGACCGGCAGGAAAAGGAACCTGGCATGTCCCCCCAAAGCGAAACGCTCGTCCACCCGATCGAAGCGCTGGTGATGTCGATGCCGGCCGCGCAGACATTGCAGTTGCGCTTCATCCGGATCGAGCCGGGCGAGGTGGAATTGACGCTGCCGTACCAGGACAGTCTGAGCTTCCGGCCCGGGCAATTGCAGGCCACGCCGATCTTCGCGGCGGCCGACTTCGCGGCGGTCTCGGCGGCGGGCACGCTGCTGCCGCCGGGCTGGGTCAACGCCACGATCGACTGCACGCTCAAGATCGTCGGTCCGGCCAACGGCACGATGCTGCGCGCGCGCGGCTACGTGATCGATGCCGGCAAGCTGATGACCGTCGCGGAAGCGCGCGTGTATTCGTGCCGGGACGGCGAGGAAACGCTCTGCGCCACCTTGCTGGCCACGGCGCGCAATCTGCCAGGGCGGCCCGAGTCGAAGCCGGCCTGACCTGAGCCGGGTCGCGGCGGCGCAAAGGCTTGCGTCCAACCGGGAAGCATCGAAAACGACGCGATCACCCGCGCTTCACACAGGATATTCGTCAATGGAATCAATCTTCCGGAAGATTGATTCCGGCATGCCCGAGCCACGCGCGCCCCCCGCCGCGACACGGCACCGGCGTGCCTCGATACACGCCACGGTAAAATCGCGTCGCGTCGTCCGATGCTCACGCGCGTCCACGTCGGGCAACCGCGCCGCCGACGCGCTGCGTCGATTTTCTTCCCCTGTCCCCCGGACCATGACCTACTCGCTTGCCACCTCCTACACCCGGGAACTCGAGATCCGCAAGAGCCGCTTCATCGCCTACGCGCTGCCCGTCGCCGACCGCGACGCCGCGATGGCGGAACTGCAACGCCTGCGCGCCGAGCATCCGACGGCGACCCATGTCTGCTGGGCGCTGCTCGCAGGCGGCCAGTCCGGCATGTCCGACGACGGCGAGCCGTCGGGCACCGCGGGCCGGCCGATCCTCGAAGTGCTGCGCCATCACGACCTGGACGGCGTGCTCGCGGCGGTGGTGCGCTACTACGGCGGCGTGAAGCTCGGCGCGGGCGGCCTCGTGCGCGCCTACACCGACGCGATCGCCGCCGCGCTGCTGAACGCGGAGCGGATCGAGCGGATCACGCTCGCGCGGCTCGCGATCGAACTCGGCTACCCCGACGAGGCGCGCATACGACGCTGGATCGAGCAGGAAGGCTATACGCTCGTCGACTCCGCCTACACGATGACGGTGCGGCTCGTGATCACCTTGCCGGCCACGGCGCAGGACGCGGCGCGCGCGGCCCTGCTCGACCTCACGCAAGGCCGCGCGGGGTTTCCCGCCTTCGAATAGGCCGCCTCGCGGCGCGCGCCCGGCGGCCGGTTCCGCCTGTGAGAAAATTCGTGCTGCGAATTTCCTTGCCGCCCGTCCGAGATCATGATGCCGTCCACGCTTCCCTTCTGGCGCGCCGCCCTGCGGCCGCTGCTCGACCCGTATCGCCGCTATCGCCACGCGAAGCTGATCCATGCCGCCCGCGTCGCGTTGAGCGTGCTGGTCTCGATCGCGCTGACGAGCGCACTGCGCATGCCACACGGCGAATGGGCCAGCATCACCGTGCTGATCGTGATCGGCGGCCTGCAACATCACGGCAACATCCGCAAGAAGGCCGCCGAGCGCGCGCTCGGCACCGTGATCGGCGCGGCGGCCGGGCTGTCGCTGATCGTGCTGCAATCCGCCTCCGGCTGGTCGCTGCTCACCCCGCTGCTGATGGCGATCGCCTGCGGGCTGTGCGCGTATCACGCGATCGGCAAGGCCGGCTATATCGCGCTGCTGTCCGCGATCACGATGGTGATCGTCGCCGGACATGGCGACAACGAGATCGCGGACGGGTTGTGGCGCGCGGTCAACGTGCTCGTCGGCATCGCGATCGCGCTCGCGTTTTCCTTCGCACTGCCGCTCTACGCCACCTATTCGTGGCGCTACGCGCTCGCCGACGCGCTGCGCGGCTGCTCCGCCGTCTATGCGCGCATCGCCGCGGCGCAACCGGTCGACGACGCCGCGCACCTGAAGGACATGGCCCGCATCAGCTCGCTGCTCGTGCAATTGCGTTCGCTGATGCCGTCGGTCGCGAAGGAGACCGGGATGTCGCTCGCCCAGCTCGAAGCGATCCAGCGCGGGCTGCGCCGCTGCATCAGCACGCTGGAAATGCTGTCCGGCGCGCAACCGGCGTCGGACGACCTCGCCGGGCGAACCTACGCCGTCGACACGCTCGCGAACGACAGCCGGCGCATCCGCGCGATGCTGGTGGGCGCCGGACGCGCGCTGAAATTCGGCGCGCTCGGCCGGCTCCAGCCGGCGGCGATCCCGCCCGCCGGCGCAGCGCCCGACGACACCCCCGCGCGGCTGTCCGGCTTCGTATCGCTGTCGATCACGCTCGATCGGGAGATCGAGGCGCTGCGCGCGCGCCTCCTCGATACCGCGAAGCTGTGGAATATCTGAATCCGATGCGCTGAAACCGAGGGCGTTCGCACCGTGCGTCGCGCGCGCGGCCGCCAACGCCCCCGCTCATCCGGCCCGCACGCCCGGCACCGCCCGATCGATACGACGCGACGCCCGGCGGCACATGCAAGGTGTCCGTGCGTCCCGACGACCGCCGCACGCGCGAGCACCTCGCCGCCCTGAAAAACGCGCCTCGATCCGCCCGCGCGGCCGCCATCCTGCGTTTCCCCGCGACGCGCGCTCGCCGCCCCATGCGACGCCGCGTCGCCGTCGCCCCCGTCCGCCCCCGCGCATGAAATAATCCACCCCGCGCCGCCACGACCTAGCCTCTCGGCCCGACGAACCGGCCACGCGTCGCCACGCGCCTACCGATTAAAACAACACTCAATACAAGGTATTCCGATGCCATCGTCGATCGCGTTTCACATCAACGGCCGCGAGGTGCGGCTCGACACCCCGGACGGCGCCACGCCGCTGCTCTACGCCTTGCGCAACGATCTCGGGCTGAACGGGCCGAAGTTCGGCTGCGGCCTCGCCCAATGCGGCGCATGCACGGTCCTGCTCGACGGCGTCGCCACGCGCGCCTGCGTGATGCCGCTCGCGGCGGTGCGCGGCCGGCAGGTCACGACGCTCGAAGGGCTGTCGGACGGTGAACGGCTGCATCCGGTCCAGCAGGCGTTCGTCGACCGGCAGGCCATGCAGTGCGGCTACTGCTCGAACGGCATGATCATGACGCTGGCGGCGCTGTTCGCCCGCGAGCCGGATGCGAGCCGCGACGACATCGTCAGCGAGCTGAACGGCAACCTGTGCCGCTGCGGCGCGCACGTCGAGATCCTCGACGCCGCCGAACACGCGCGCACCCTGCTGAAGGAGCGCGCGCAATGAACCGCTTCGAGGCCACCCGTCGCCGCCTGCTGAAAGCCGGCGGCCTGCTGATCGTGAGCTGCGCGCTGCCGCTCGCGCCGCGCGCGGCGTCCGCGAGCGACGCCGGGCCAACCGCGCCCGGCCCCTCGCCGGATCGCGTCGACAGCTTCATCGCGATCGGCGCCGACGGCACGATCACCGCGTTCAGCGGCCACGTCGATCTCGGCACCGGCGTACGCACCGCGCTCGCGCAGATCGTCGCCGACGAACTGCGCGTCGCGTTCGCGCAGGTGACGATGGTGCTCGGCGACACCCGCCGCACGCCGGACCAGGGGCCGACGATCGCCAGCGCGACCCTCCAGGTCAGCGCGGTCCCGCTGCGCCGCGCGGCCATGCAGGTGCGCGCCTTGCTCGCGGAGCGCGCCGCGCGACGCTTCGCCCTTCCCGTCGAGGCGCTCTCGCTCGACGACGGCTACGCGTATCCGCGCGACCATCCCGCTCAGCGCGCGGGCTATGGCGAGCTGGTGCGCGGCGAGGACCTGCACGTGCCGCTCGCGCCGGACGATCCGCCCGTCGCGACGCCCGCGCGCCGCCGCTATGTCGGCGCGAGCGTGCCGCGCGTCGACATCCCGGCGAAGGTGCGCGCCGCGCCGGTCTACGTGCACGACGTGCGGCTGCCCGGCATGCTGCATGGCCGCGTGATCCGGCCGCCCTATGCGGGCGCGGACAGCAGCGCGCCGCTCGGCCGCGCCCTGCTCGGCGTCGACCGGGCCTCCATCGCGCACCTGCCGGGCGTCGTCGAGGTGGTGGTCAAGGGCGATTTCGTCGGCGTGGTCGCGC
Organism: Burkholderia sp. GW821-FHT14F03; assembly: GCF_058803765.1. Lineage (NCBI taxonomy): Bacteria > Pseudomonadati > Pseudomonadota > Betaproteobacteria > Burkholderiales > Burkholderiaceae > Burkholderia > Burkholderia sp. GW821-FHT14F03. The sequence goes on along the minus strand of NZ_JBXAPG010000057.1, from coordinate 9,881 downwards.
AGCGCGAGGAACAGGCGATCGCCGCGATGCGCGCGTTGACGGTGCGCTGGCGCGACTGGCGCGGCCTGCCCGACCTCGCGCCGGATCAATTGCATCAGGCGCTGCTTGCGCATCCGTCCCAGCCGCGCCCGCTGCATGAAACACCCGGCTTCGACGCGACGCTCGCGGCCGGCGCGCAGCGGCTCGACGCCGATTATGTGTGGCCGTACCAGATGCATGGGTCGATCGGCCCGTCGTGCGCGGTGGCCGACGTGAACGCCACGCGTGCGGAGATCTGGTCGGGCACGCAGAATCCGCACGCGTTGCGCCTCGACCTCGCGCGCCTGCTCGGCCGGCCCGCCGGGCAGGTCCAGGTGACGCGCCTGGAAGCGTCCGGCTGCTACGGCCGCAATTGCGCGGACGACGTGAGCGCCGATGCCGCGCTGCTGTCGCAGGCGGTCGGCCGGCCGGTGCGCGTGCAACTGATGCGGGACCAGGAAGCAGGCTGGGAGCCGAAAGGCACCGCCCAGCTGATCCGCGTGCGCGGCGCGCTCGATGCGGCGCACGCGGTCGCCGCCTACGAACTCAAGACCTGCTATCCGTCCAACAACGCGACGACGCTGCCGCTCGTGCTGACGGGCGTCGCCCCGAACGACGCCATCGTCGAGCAGATGGGCGACCGCACCGCGATCCCGCAATACACGTACCCGGCGCTGCGGGTCGTCGCGCTTGATGCCGCACCGATCGTGCGCGCGTCCTGGCTGCGCGGCGTATCGGCCCTGCCGAACGTGTTCGCGCACGAGTGCTGGATCGACGAGGCCGCGCAGCGCGCCGGCGCAGATCCGATCGCCTATCGGCTGCGCTATCTGCAGGATCCGCGCGCGATCGCGCTGCTCGACGCGCTGAAGGCGCGCGCGCGGTGGGTGGACGGCCCCGCGCACCGCACGCCGGCGCCGGCGGACCAGCGGATCCTGCGCGGCCGCGGGATGGCCTATGCGCGCTACTTCCACAGCAAGTTTCCCGGCTACGGCGCGGCCTGGGCCGCGTGGGTCTGCGACGTCGAGGTCGACCGCGAAACCGGCCGGATCCGCGTGACGAAGGTCTGCGTGGCGCACGACTGCGGCCAGATGATCAATCCGGACGGCGTCCGGCATCAGGTCCACGGCAACGTGATCCAGTCGCTCAGCCGGATCCTGAAGGAAGCCGTGAGCTTCGACGGCGCGGGCGCGACGTCCCTCGACTGGGGCGCCTATCCGCTCCTGCGCTTCGACGAGGTGCCCGAGATCGACGCGCTGCTGCTCGAACGCCCGGACGCGCCGCCGATGGGCGCGGGCGAATCGGCATCGGTGCCGAGCGCGGCCGCGGTCGCGAACGCCGTGTTCGACGCCGCCGGCGTGCGCCTGCGCGAAGTGCCGTTCACGCCGGCGCGCGTGCTGCGCGCGCTGCGCGCCGCGTCGGGCGCGGAGGCCGACGCGCACGCAGCCTGAGCCGTTCCGCCGATCCCGCGACCCGGCGCAGCCGGGGGCGCCCTGCCCCTGACTACGCTTCCGCCACCAGGAACATCTCGCCGCCGGCCGGCGTCAGCCCGTCGCTGCGCCCCGAGAAATAGCGCTGCGCCAGGTCGGCCGTCGCGAAGTGGCGCGCCCGCGCGAACCCGGCCTCGCGCGCGAGCGCGACGATCTCCTCGGGGCGGAACAGGCTCTGGAACGGCGTGCCCGAAGCCCGCGCACGCGCGTACATGGCCTCGTGCTGCGCGCGCTCCGCGGGAGCGACGAGATCGAGCGGCACGATGAAGGTCATCGCGAGCGTCGAGCCCGGCGCGAGCGAAGCAAGCTGTTCCAGCGTCGCGCGGTTCGCGTCCCGGGTCAGGTACATCGACACGCCCGTCGACGCCACCACGGCCGGCTGCGCGGGGTCGAAGCCCGCGGCCGCGAGCGCCGCCCACCACGACGCCCCCGCCTCGAAGTCGACGGGCACGAAGCGCAGCCCGGGCGCGCCGCCGAGCCCGGTCTCGTCGAGCCGCCGCCGCTTCCAGGCCTGCGGCCCGGGGCGATCGATCTCGAACACGCGCAGCCGGGCGGCCAGTTCCGGCCGGCGCTGCGCGAACGTATCGAGCCCCGCGCCGAGGATCACGTACTGCGCGACGCCCGCCGCCGCGGCCGCTTCGATCTGGTCCTCGATGAAACGCGCGCGCGCGACGATCGAGGCGCGATAGCCGCGGATCCCGTCGGCGCCGACGTCGGGCCGGCTGCGCCAGTCGCCCTCCGGCTCGACCAGGCGCAGCCCGAGCGTGTCGTCGAACACGTGCGGCGGCGGGTCGCCCAGCACATGCATGGCCCGCCACAACGCCACCCGCACCGCGGTGCCGTCGGGCGCCGCGTCCCGCCCATCCGTCCCTTCCTTCATCGCGCGCTCCCGTCGCTTCACCATGAAGCTGCGTCACAGTGTAGGTAAACGCGGCCGACAGGCTCGCCCAAGCGCGCCGGGCCGGCTATCATCTGAGGCGACGCGCGGGCCGCCCCGCGCCGCCCCCGATTCGCCGCTCACTGTGATGCCACGCCGATGAATGCCACGCCCGACATGCCCTCCCGCCCCGCGCTGCGCGCGCTGACCGCCCTCGAAGCCCGCGTGCTCGGGGTCCTGGTCGAAAAGCAGCACACCGTGCCCGACACCTACCCGCTGTCGCTGAACGCGCTTGCCGCCGGCTGCAATCAGAAAACCGCGCGCGCGCCGGTGATGAACGCGACCGAGGCCGAGATCCTCACCGTGATCGACGGCCTGAAGCGCCTGAGCCTCGTCGCGGAAGGCAGCAGCAGCCGCGTGCCGCGCTTCGAGCACAACCTGAACCGCGTGCTGGGCATCCCGACGCAGGCCGCCGCGCTCTTGACGGTCCTGCTGCTGCGCGGCCCGCAGACGGCCGCCGAGCTGCGCCTGAACAGCGCGCGCCTGCACAACTTCGCGGATATCTCCTCGGTCGAGGCGTTCCTGGAGGAATTGGCCGAGCGCGCGCCCGCGCTCGCGGTCAAGCTGCCGCGCATGCCGGGCGAGCGCGAGAGCCGCTGGGCGCACCTGCTGTGCGGCGAGGTCGCGATCGACGACGCGCCGGCGCGGGCCGCGTCCTTCGCCGCGGCCGAGGACGGCGCGGTCTCGCCGTCCGAATTCGAGGCGCTGAAGGCCGAGCAGAACCGTCTCGCGGCCGAGCTGGCGCAGTTGCGCGCGCTCGTCGCCCACCTCGCCGGCGAGCTGGGCATCGACCCGGGCCCGTTCGACATCGCCCCCTGATCCTCCGCCGTTCGTGTCCATGCGCACCGGCCGCCCGCACGCCGCCGCGTTCACCGCCCTCCTCGCCGCCGCGCTGTTCGGCGCCACGACGCCACTCGCGAAAGCCTTGCTCGGCAGCCTGTCGCCGTTCATGGTCGCGGGGCTGTTCTACCTCGGCAGCGGCCTCGGTCTCGCGATCGTGACGCTACTGCGCCGGCCGCCCGCGGGCGCGGCCCGCATTCCGCGCGCCGAATGGCCGTGGCTCGCGGCCGCGATCGCGGCGGGCGGCGTCGCCGGGCCGGCGCTGCTGATGCTCGGGCTCGCCGCCACGCCCGCCGCGACGAGCGCGCTGCTGCTGAATCTGGAAGGCGTGTTCACAGCGCTGATCGCCTGGATCGTGTTCCGCGAGAACGTCGACGGGCAGATCCTGCTCGGCATGCTCGCGATCGTCGCGGGCGGCGCGCTGCTGTCCTGGCAGCCCGGCCCGGGCGGCCTGACGGCGGGCGCCCTGCTGGTGGCGGGCGCCTGCGCATGCTGGGCGATCGACAACAACCTGACGCGCAAGGTGTCGACCCACGATGCGGTCGTCATCGCCTGCATCAAGGGGCTCACGGCGGGCGTCGTCAATCTGTCGATCGCGGCGGCGCTCGGCGCGCCGCTGCCCGGCGCGGGCGTGGCCGCCGCCGCGCTGGTGACGGGCTTCGCCGGCTACGGCGTGAGCCTCGTGCTGTTCGTCGTCGCGCTGCGCAACCTGGGCAGCGCGCGCACCGGCGCGTATTTCTCGGTCGCGCCGCTGATCGGCGTCGCGCTGTCGCTGCTGCTGTGGCCGGCGTGGCCCGGCGTGACGTTCTGGCCGGCCGCGCTGCTGATGGCCGCGGGCGTCGCGCTGCATCTGCGCGAGCGCCATGCGCATCCGCACACCCACGAGCCCATCGAGCACCATCACAGTCATTCGCACGACGCGCACCACCAGCACGAACACGACTTCGCGTGGGATGGACGGGAGCCGCATGCGCATCCGCATCGCCACCTGCCGATCACGCACACGCACGCGCACTATCCCGACATCCACCACCGGCATTCGCACTGAAAAGCGCCGATGCGACGGATCGCGGGAACGGGCGGCTCGCCGCCCGTTCCGTCAAGCAAACGCACGGCAAGACGGAACCCGATCCGGCCCGCCTCCGCGCGAGCCGGATCGGCCGGGGCGGCATCGGCTCCGCCATGCCCATCCTGGCACTGCGTGCGTGCTCAAGAGCGCGCAGCGCTGTCGGCGACATGTTCCACCGAGGCGTCGAGCGCCCCCTCGCCCCGGCTCACGCGAGCCAGCCGAACACCGCGCCCGCGACCCCGGCCGCGCTGACCGCCAGCGCGATCGCCGCCACGCTCCATAGCCGCGCGCCGCGCAGGCGCTGGGCGGGCGGCAGCGCGGTCGCCGCCAGCGCGACCAGCAGGCCGATCACGAGCGGCAGCATCACCGCGTTGACCACCTGCGCGGCGACGTTCAAGGACACGAGGTCAGGCACCGCCCATACGATCCCCGCGCAGCCCACGACGGCCGCGCCGTAGATGCCGTAGAACCACGGCGCGCGCGCGGGCCGCGCTTCGAGCGAGCGCGAATAGCCGGCGACCTCGCCGAGCCCCCACGCGAGCGCCAGCGAACAGACGATCGCCGCGACCATCGACGCGCCCAGCACGCCCGCGCCGAACAGCACGCGCGCGGCGGCCGCGCCCATCACCGGTTCGAGCGCGACGCTGATCTCGCCGACGCTTTGCAGCGCATGCGGCGCGCCCGCGAGCGTCGCCGCGGCCGCGACCAGCACCGCCCCAGTCAGGCATTGCGTGAGCACCGCGCCGAGCGCGGTCTCGACGCGCGCCGCGCGATAGTCGTCGGGCCCGAGCCGCTGGTCGACCACGGCCGCCTGCTGGTAGAACACCATCCACGGATTGAAGGTCGCGCCGATCAGCGCGGCGGCCAGGTAGGCGAAATGCGGATCGCCGAGCGGCGGGCGCAAGGCCTGCGCGGCGAGCGCGTGCCAGTCGGGCGCGGCCTTCCAGGCGACCGCGAAGAACATCAGCTCGAAGCCGCCGATCAGCATCGCGACCTTGTCGACGCGCCGGTGCGAGCCCGTCAGCGCCACCAGCACGAGCACCAGCACCGCGAGCGCGAGGCTCACCCCGCGCGGCACGCCGAACATCTCGCCCACGCCCGCGACCCCGGTGAACTCGGTCACGAGCGAGCCGAGCACGGCCACCACGAGGCCCGCGACGGAGATCCACGCCCACCCCGCGCCGAAGTGCGCGCGCACCAGCTCGCCGTGACCGCGCCCGGTGAAGATGCCGAGCCGCACGGTCAGCGCCTGCACCACGTACAGCAGCGGAATCAGCGCGAGCAGCAGCGGCAGCAGGCGCGCGCCCCATTCCGCGCCGGCCTGCGCCGCCGTGACGACATTGCCGGCGTCGCAGTCGGCGAGCATCACGAGCAGGCCCGGCCCCCACAAGGCCAGCCAGCGCAGGCGGGAAGCGGAAAGCGGACGAGGTGCGGTGGAACCTGACATGGGCGGCCAAGAATGGATAACGGCCGAACCGGATCGGCTCGACGGCGACGCGCGGATTGTAGCGCCCCGCTTCTGTCACCGCGCCTGCGCGCGCCCTTCAGCGCGATTACACGCCCGCGCGGCGCCGTGGCGCGCGGATAATGCGGGAACCCCGCAACCCGCCTCCCCCTCGTCATGAACACCTACCTCCTGCTGGGCATCGGCTTCGGCGCCGGTCTGCTGATCGCCATCTGGGGCATCTGGAAGCTGCGCTGACCCGCCTGCGTCAGGCGAGGAACAGCCGGTACGCGGGATTGCCGCTTTCCTCGCGATACGGGTAGCCGAGCGTCGCGAGAAACCCCGCGAACGCCGCCTCGTCGGCGGGCGGCACCTGCAGGCCGACCAGGATCGAGCTGCAATCGGCACCCTGATTGCGGTAATGGAACAGGCTCACGTTCCAGTCGGGCGCCATCGCCGACAGGAACTTCATCAGCGCGCCCGGCCGCTCCGGAAACTCGAAGCGGAACAGCCGCTCGTCGCGCGCGAGCGGCGAACGCCCGCCGACCATGTAGCGCACGTGCTGCTTCGCCAATTCGTCGCCCGACAGATCGACGGTCGCGAAGCCGTGCGCCTCGAAATCGGCCGCGATCCGGGCCGATTCGTCGCGCTGCCGGATCTGCACGCCGACGAACAGATGCGCCGTGCGCGCATCCGCGATGCGGTAGTTGAACTCCGTCACGTTGCGCTCGCCGATCCGTTCGCACAATCGCCGGAAGCTGCCGCGCACCTCGGGCAAGGTGACCGCGAACACCGCCTCGCGCGCCTCGCCGACCTCGGCGCGCTCCGCGACGAAGCGCAGCCGGTCGAAGTTCATGTTCGCGCCCGAGGTGATCGCCACGAGCGTCCGGCCTTCGATCCCCTCGCGCGCCGCATACCGCTTCGCCCCGGCCACCGCGAGCGCACCCGCGGGCTCCAGCACGCCGCGGGTGTCCTGGAACACGTCCTTGATCGCCGCGCACAGCGCGTCGCTGTCGACCGTCAATACCTCGTCGAGATACAGACTGCACAGCCTGAACGTCTCCGCGCCGACCAGCTTGACCGCCGTGCCGTCGGAGAACAGCCCGACCTCGGCCAGCTCGACCCGTTCGCCCGCGCGCAACGACTGCGCCATCGCGCACGAATCCTCGGTCTGCACGCCGATCACGCGGATCTCCGGGCGCAGCGCCTTCACGTAGGCCGCCACGCCGGCCGCGAGGCTGCCGCCGCCGATCGGCACGAAGATCGCGTGGATCGGCCCCGGGTGCTGATGCAGCAGCTCCTTCGCCACGGTGCCCTGGCCGGCGATCACGTCGGGATCGTCGAACGCGGGGATGAAGGCGAGATCGCGCGCGCGTTGCAGTTCGAGCGCGTGCGCATAGGCGTCGCTGTACGACTCGCCGGCCAGCACCACCTCGACCGCCGCGCCCCCATGCGCGCGCACCGCGTCGACCTTCACCTGGGGCGCGGTGCGCGGCACCACGATGGTTGCCTTGACGCCGAGCCGCGCCGCCGCGAGCGCCACGCCCTGCGCGTGGTTGCCCGCCGACGCGGTGATCACGCCGCGCGCGCGCACGTCGGCGGGCAGGTTCGCCATCTTGTTGTACGCCCCGCGGATCTTGAACGAGAACACCGGCTGGGTATCCTCGCGCTTCAGCCAGACCGGATTGCGCAGGCGCGCGGACAGATCGCGCGCGGGTTCGAGCGCGGTTTCCACGGCGACGTCGTAGACGCGCGCATTCAGGATCCGCTTCAGGTAAGCGTCGAACGGACGGGCGCGGGGCGCGGCGGCGTCGGTCTCGGTGTCGGGCTCGGCGAGCGCCGCGTCGAAGGTCTGCATGGGAAGCTCCTGGTGCGTGTCGGATCCCAGGAGACGGAAACAAAAAACCCGCCTCGTGGGGCGGGTTGTCGTGACAGCTTGATACGTGCGCTAACCCACCATTCGGAGAATGATGGTAATAATGCGCGCGATCGGAAAGCCGTGACGGTTCATGGGCGCAAGCATCGGCGATGCCCGCGCGTTTGTCAATCCCCCGACGGCGGAGGCAATTCCGGCACCATCATGTCGGCCGGCACCGGACGCCGGATGTAGTCGGCGTGGTGCTCGCGACTCGGCAGCTGCACCGCCTCGCGCTCGACCTCGTGGTACGGCACCTGGCTCAGCAGGTGGTGGATGCAGTTCAGGCGCGCGCGCTTCTTGTCGACCGCCTGCACGACCCACCACGGCGCCTCCGGGATGTGCGTGCGCGCGAGCATCTCTTCCTTCGCCGCCGTGTAATCCTCCCAGCGACGCCGGCTTTCCAGGTCCATCGGGCTCAGCTTCCACTGCTTGAGCGGATCCTCGATGCGGCTGTGGAAGCGCGACTCCTGCTCCTCGTCGGTGATCGAGAACCAGTACTTGACGATCTGGATCCCGCTGCGCGCGAGCATCTTCTCGAACTCCGGCACCGAGCGGAAGAATTCCTCATACTCATCGTCGGTGCAGAAGTTCATCACGCGCTCGACGCCCGCGCGGTTGTACCAGCTGCGGTCGAACAGCACGATCTCGCCGCCCGCCGGCAGATGCGCGGCGTAACGCTGGAAATACCACTGGGTGCGCTCGCGGTTGTTCGGCGCGGGCAGCGCCGCGACGCGGCACACGCGCGGGTTCAGGCGCTGCGTGATGCGCTTGATCACGCCGCCCTTGCCGGCCGCGTCGCGGCCCTCGAAGATCACGACGAGCCGGTGGCCGGTGCTCACGACCCAGTCCTGCAGCTTCACCAGTTCGCCCTGCAGCCGGAACAGCTCGCGGAAATAGTGCTTGCGCGCCTCGCGACGCTCGGCGCTGAACAGCAGGTCGTCGCTGTCGAAACGGCGGTCGTCCAGCTCCATTTCGAGTTCTTCGTCGTAGGCGTCGACCAGGTCTTCCTCGAGCTGGCGCCGCCGCCCGTGCAGGTCCGTCGCGCCGGGCCGCGCATCGTTCTCGTTCATGTTCCGCCTCCTTCCGCATCGCAGGGTATTGCCCCGATTATCGCAGGTGCGAATGTCAGCGGGATTACCGGCTCAAAACCGATAATTGAGCAGAACCGTCCCCAGCACCGGATTCGCGGCGATATCCGTCGTGTTCGACGCGAGCACGCCGCTCGGCTGGTTGATGTTGAGCGTGATCGTCGTGCGCAGCGGAATATAGGTGATCATGCCCGTCACCCACAGCCGCCGCGTGATCTGATAGCTCGCGCCGACCGTGAAGACCGGCTCCCAGACGCTCTTGATCGTCGCCGACACGGTCGTGTGCGCCGGCAAGGCCAGATTCGCGCCCGCCTCCAGCAGCTTCTGGATCGCGTCCGGGTCCTGCAGCAGCGACTGCAGCGAACCGATCTTGTCGCCCGCCGCCAGCAATCCCCCCAGCGACGCGAGTTTCCGGTCGAACACGGCCGTGAGATTGGTGCTGGTGAAGCGCGCATAGCTGATGCCGAGCCCGACGAATGGCCGGAAGCGGTCGTCGCGCTCGCCGAGGTAGTACTTGAAGACGGTCGACGCGAGCCAGGCGCGCGTCGAGCCGAGCGGATTGCTGTCGGCATTGCCGAGGTCGATCAGCGGCAGCTTGCCCGACACGCCCGGGAAGATCTTGTCGAGCGGCAGGCCGATGCCGCCGTGGCCGCGCAGCGTCAGGATCGGCGGAATGCCTGCGCCCAGCTCGGCCGCCCAGTGCTCGGTGAAGAAATGCGTGAACGTCATCGCGAGCGTGTTGGTGTTGCTCAGCGAGACCTGGCTGCCCGGGTTCGTGAAACTGCCGAGCCCCAGCGCGCCCGTCTTCGTCACGACCGGCGTCGAGCGGCCCGTGGTCGCCACGAAGTGCCAGCCGACGCCGATCATGTTGCGATCGTCGCCTTCGAGCTGCTCCATCAGCGACGGCCCCTGCGCCGCCGGCAGATCGGGCAGCCGATCCGGGTCGATCGGATGCAGTTCGTACGGCATCCGGTCGTAGCGCACGCCCGCGACGAAGCGCGGCGACGCGCCCGCCGGCGGCCGCACGGGCTCGGCGCCGCCTGTCTCTTCTACACCTCTGACGCTGCCGACGATCGGCGG
>NZ_JBXAPG010000056.1:0-40265 GCF_058803765.1 Burkholderia sp. GW821-FHT14F03 | reverse complement strand
TTTTGCTTGATCCGATCCGAAGATCAGACTCGCATCCCATCAAGCGCCCACACTTATCGGCTGTTAATTTTTAAAGATCGCATCGCTTAAAACTGCTTCGTTTTTCGCGTTCCTCATCAGAGGAGGAGGCGAATTATGTTGTCCGCCCGCAAAGTCGTCAAGCACTTTTTGAAAAAACTTTTTGATTGATTGAATTCGCTGCGGATTAAAACCGATCGCCCCGGCAATAATCGCCATGAAATCAAGGTCGTAGCGGAGGAAATCGGGGCCGGCACACCGTCTCCGCCAAGTCCCCATCGGGTCGACCACCGGGCGCACTGCCTTCGGCGCGGCCCGACATGCCTCGGGCAGCGCACCTCCTCCGGCATGTGCCCCCTTGAGATGAAATACGCCAACACTATAATTTCAAAGGCGGATTCGCCGTCGGAAGCGCGTCCCGGGTCCGCCGGGAAGAAGGGAGGGATGCCGCCCCGACCGTTCGGCCCGCCGAGATATGATGTCTGATCATTCCCGCCGACCCCGTTGTTTCCCTATCGGCCGGGCTCTTCCTCGCCAACCAGGCACATGCACAGGAGCGATGCATGTCGGACGACCTGCCCTTCACCGAAAATCAACTGCTGGCCGCGCTGCCGGAAAGCGAGCGCACTCGCCTCGCGCCCCACCTGACACGCGTTGAAATGCCCTTGGGGCAAGTTCTGTACGAGTCGGGCGGCCAGCTCCATCACGTCTATTTCCCGACTTCCTCGATCGTTTCCTTGCTGTATGTGATGGAGGACGGCTCGTCCGCGGAAATCGCGATCGTCGGCTACGAGGGCGTGATCGGCGTATCGCTGTTCATGGGGGGCGAGACCACCCCGAGCCGGGCCGTCGTACAAAGCGCCGGGCAGGCCTATCGACTCGAGTCGAGCATCCTGAAAGAAGAATTCCGGCGCGGCAACACGATGCAGCGCTTGCTGTTGCGATACACGCAGGCGCTCATCACCCAGATGGCCCAGACCGCGGTGTGCAACCGGCATCACTCGATCGACCAGCAATTGTGCCGCTGGCTGTTGCTGAGCCTCGACCGCCTCTCCTCGAACAAGCTGCGCATGACGCAGGAACTGATCGCCAACATGCTGGGCGTACGTCGTTCGGGGGTGACGGAAGCGGCGCTGAAACTGCAGAACGCCGGCCTCATCCGCTACAACTATGGTCATATCGAGGTGCTGGATCGGCCCGGGCTCGAAAAGCGCGTGTGCGAATGCTACGGCGTGGTCAAGCGCGAATTCGACCGCCTGCTGCCCGACCTGAAGCAACTCTAGCCATCACTGCACGGCACCGTACCGATTTTCTCCGCCTGCGCGTCCATCCTTTCCATGACGCACGGCTGGCTGTTGCACCGCCGATGCGCGCCCGCGGCTACAGCGCGTTGGCCGCGCACACGCCTGATCCGGTTCGAGCACGCGAATCGCCCCGTCGACGCGCATCACCGGAGCCCCTTATGAGTGACCTCACGGCGAAAGATCTCGATTCGCCCCAGCCACGCTCGTACACCACGCGAGACAACGCAGCCCACGAAGCACAGTGCGCCGCGCTCACGCCCCCGACATTCGCGAATTCCGCGGAGAACGATTCGCCACGCACCGCGAGGCAACACAGGACCGATATGCGAAAGCGCCTGGGCATGGCCCGTCTATCGCACCGTTAGCGCATGCCGCTTACCGCACATGTCGGATCCATGCTCGATGGAGTCCGCGACGGATCGGTGCACATCAAGCATCAACCAGCACGCAGATCATCGCAGCGCAGCGCGTCATCATCCGTCGCCATCGATTCGTCATCCTGACATCTGCGAACGATATCGCGCCTCTGTCAACGCAGGCGCCGGGCTCGCGCACCGACCTCGCCTCCTGATGTTTCGCTTGCGCCGCCGCAGATAAGCGCGCACTGTAGGGTAGGCGCCCACCGTTGTCGGGCGCCAGCGCCCTCGAACCCACCGGCGCCAACCGTCGCTCGGTCAGGAGCACATCATGACCATCCCCACCCTCGAATACCGGGGATATGAACTCCGCACCCATGCGCGAAAATTGGCCCCGCCGTTCGGCGATCTCCTGGCGCCCGGTCCGCGGCGCTTCACCTCCATCGTGCGGATCGACACCCGTCCGCCCACTTCGGCGCTCGCGACGCGCTGCACCACCCTGCTCCACGACGACGCGCCGCAAACGGAGCAAGCTGCCCTCGATCCGGCCATCGAATTCGGCAAGGCCATCGTGGACGGCAAGATCGCCCCGCCAGCCCTTTGATCGAGCCGCAGGGTCCGGCTCAACGCGGCCTCACGGACAGGCAGCACACTTTGCTTTGGAGATGCCATGAAACGCTACACCATTCCCCTCACCGATCGACGCGACGAGACAACCCGCCAGAAGCAGCGTGAAGACCTCGCACGAGCCGATGTCGAACGTGCCCAGAAGCGCACCGATCAGGATGCCGGCATCGACTCCAACGCAAGCAAGTGGCGTTATTCCCGCCCCGACCATCGCACGAGTTGAGTCATACGGGGCGACGTCGGGCCGGTGGCGCCTCCCGTTGCGGCGTCGCCGCCCGGCATGCTGCCTGGCAGCCATTCCCACATCACGTATACCTGCGCAAGCGTGCCGAAAAAGCGGCAACGGCCTCGACGCCACTCTGTTCCGCGCAACGGCACCAATCCTGCAACTGAACCAGCAGCTGCGCGCGCGATGCGTGCGGCCACGTCCACAGCTCGCGCAGCGCCTCATACATATCCACGTACACGCGTATGCGCCGGTTGTCGTCGAGGCACGTCAGCGCGCGCAGGTCCGGCTTGGCCTGGCAATTCCATGCGCGGCGCATCCAGCGCCTCACGTCCATCACGACCGCCCGCCTGTCGTCACGGCTCAGGTTGCCGGCCCGGCCCAGCTCCCGCCAGCACGCGCGCTCGATCATGCGCGCATAGGCGGCCATCACCTCATAGCGGTTGCGCATGATCGCCTGCAGCGTCGCGTCGTCGAGCACGGCCTTGCCGCCCGTCGACAGATGCGGCTTCGGCGTCACCCGTCGGACGGTCGCCAGCCTCAGCGCCGCCAGCAGGCAGATGTACAACCAGCCGAGGTCGAATTCGAACCATCGATTCGAGAGCCGCGCGGATGACGCGTACGCGTGGTGATTGTTATGCAGTTCCTCTCCGCAGACCAGGATACCCAACGGGACGATATTGCTGCTCGCGTCCGGCGTGGCGAAATTCCGATAGCCCGTGAAATGGCCGCAGCCGTTGATCACGCCGCCGGCCCAGAACGGAATCCACATCATCTGGATCGCCCACATCGAGACCCCGGGCAGCCCGAACAGCACGACGTCGATCACGACCAGAAAGGCGACGCCGAGATTCGGATAACGGGTATAGACATGCCGTTCGAGCCAGTCGTCCGGCATTCCCGGCCCGTATCTGCGCAGCGTTTCCTCGTTGCCTGTCTCGTCCCGGTACAGTTCCGAGCCGCTGAACAGCACGGTCGCGAGCCCCCGGGTCCGCGGGCTGTGCGGATCGTCCGGCGTCTCGGTTCTCGCATGATGCTTGCGATGCACCGCCACCCATTGCGCGGTCAGCATGCCGGTCGTCAACCACAGCCAGAACCGGAAAAAATGACTGACGACGGGATGCAGATCCAGCGCCCGGTGAGCTTGGCTGCGATGCAGATACACCGTCACGCCGATGGTGGTGACGTGCGTAAGCGCAAGCAGCACCCAGAAAAGCTGCCACCCGGACAGACTCAACACCCCGTTTGCAAGCAAGGCCGACATGGCGATGTCCTCCCTGACCTTCCGATCCACGCCGCGTCGTGGCGGCGCACGCGTTCGCTGGCTTGCTGCGCGACGCGCGCAGCGAAAATCCTCGACGGGGCGTCTCCGGGACACGCGGGCCGTCTGCATGCATCGCTTCCTCGCGCCACGCGCCCGGGGACGGACGGAGAGCCCGGCGGGAACCCGAATCGGAGCAGACGGATCACGTCGATTCGCACGTCGCTCCGCTTCCGGCGGTGACAGGACGGCCCTCGCCACGCGGCGCGGACGGGCCCGCGACATGTTGGCAGGCCATCGCCACGATCGCATCCCGCGTCATATGCCGCGCGCGCGCCATCCGGTCGATGTCGAGCACGACGCACGCGGGCAGGCACAGCTCGATCCGCACCGAACTCGACGTCATGCCGGTCAGATCGAGGTCGATGAAGCGCCAGATTCCACCCCCCGTATCGAGCGCCAGCCCCTGCAGGATGGCCATGTCGGTGGTGGGCGGCGGGATAAGGCGCACACGTCCGTGATAGCAAGCCATGACCTGCCGCCCGGCAACCGCCTGCAATTCGTCGAACGAGCCGCCCTCCACGACAGCGTCCGGGAAATCCGGGAGCGTGCCGCCCAAGCGAGCCGGCCCCCGTCGGGTGATGTAGATGGGATATTTCATGCGTCACTCCTTGTTGCGAAACACGCCAGGCTTCATGCTGCGGCGCACCGGCCCGGCAAGTCGGTACGCTGCAGCACAGTCCGGGCAAACCATTTCGCGGCGCGCCCGCTCCTGCACCGTATCGCCTCGACCTGCGGCTCGCGCGCCGCCCGCCAACCGCGTACGACAACGTACCGATTCCCGCCATGCACCCGCGCATGCTCGCACCAGACGCCTCGCCCACGTTGGGCCCGACGTCGACGACGACGGCCGGGCATGCGGCAGGCACATCCCGCATGCGCCAGGTCGTCCTTACCTGATCGGAGCATCATCATGAATGCCATCACACTGGTACTGACCGCCGCATTCGTTCTCGCGGCATTCGCCGCCGGCGCGGCGGGCTACCTGTTCCTCGCGATTCCCCTCCTCCTCATCGCCGTACTCGTCGCGCTGTCCGTACGGGTCGCCAAAGTCTGGGAAAAATTCGTCATCCTTCGGATTGGAAAACTGCAGAGCGTCAAGGGCGCCGGCTTTTTCATGATCATTCCGATCATCGACGATATCGTCGCCGTCATCGACGAGCGGATTCAAACCACCGCGTTCAACGCGGAACAGGCGTTGACCAAGGACACCGTGCCCGTCAACGTCGACGCCGTGATCTTCTGGCACGTCCATGACGCGCAGAAAGCCGCGCTCGCCATCACCGACTACCGACAGGCCATCGATCGCATCGCGCAAACGTCGCTGCGCGAAATGATCGGCGCTTCGATGCTGGCCACGCTGCTGTCGGACCGCAAGGCCGCCGATTTGCACCTGTGCGAAGAAATCGGCCGGAAAACCATGGACTGGGGCATCACCGTCCGCTCGGTCGAAACCCGTGACGTCGCCATCCCGGTTGCGCTGCAGGATTCGATGTCGCGGCAGGCGCAGGCCGAACGCGAAAAGCAGGCGCGGGTCATCCTCGGTTCCGCGGAGGCCGAGATCGCGAGCAAGTTCGTCGAAGCGGCGCGGGTGTATGAAGATCATCCGGGCGCGCTTCAGCTGCGCGCGATGAACATCATCTACGAAACGACCAAGGAGCGCGGCGCGACGATCCTGATCCCAAGCTCGATGGTGGACAGCCTGAATCCCGCATTCGCGCTGGCGGTTGCCGGGTATGACACGACCGCCGCCACGCCGGGCCCCTCGCTCAAGACCGCCGCGTGATCGAATACCGGCCGCCGCCGCAGGCGACGCCTTGCGCAGCGTGCCCGGCCAGCGCCGCGCGAGCCGCGCTAACGCGCCCTGCTCCGCGACGATTTCCGTGCATGCTTTCGATGCGACTGCGTGACCACCATCCTGGTGACGCCGCCGATCGATGGCGGATCGCTGGCGGGAAACGTCGCCTCGACCGCCTCGTCGACATTGCGCTCGCTTTTGTCTGCATTCGTATGCTGCTCCCGGTATCTATTACGCATGATCGCCTCCACGGCACGTGACACGCCCCAGCATAGACCCGATCGGCAAAGCGCGTCACGCCCCGTCTCCATACGCAACAGCCATCGCATGCGCGCCGGCGTCCACTTTGTACGATGCCGTACCGCTTCGCTCATCCGTTCCGTATAAGGTGTTCGGCATGTGAGCCAGCAGGGCGACGCGAACGCTGATGGGATGCGGATGCGGTTCCAGCCGGCATGACGGCCGACGCATCGACGCGCCGCACATCGATCTGGCGAGGACATCATGCTACGAAGCATCAAGACACTGCGCGGAAACTCGATTCGCGCCAAGGACGGCGATATCGGGCACGTCGACCAAGCCTACTTCGACGACGATGACTGGTGCATACGCTACCTCGTGGTGGAAACGGGCGATTGGCTGCACGACAGGCAAGTGCTGATCTCGCCGTACTCCGTCAAGCGCGCCGATCCCAGCTCCGGCACGCTGCATGTCAATCTCACCCGGCAGCAGGTGCGGGACAGCCCGAATCTGGACACGCGCAAGCCGGTCTCGCGACAGCACGAGGCGGAATACCTGCGCTACTACAACTATCCGACCTACTGGGGAGGACCGAACCTGTGGGGAATGGGCGCGTACCCAGCCTACGACTCCGCCGGACTGTCGCTGGACAGCGAGGCGGGCAACCCGGTTCCCACTTTCGCGGCGCCCGCCAACGCGCCGTCGGATACGCATCTGCGCAGCACCGACGAAGTCAGGGGCTATCAACTCGAAGCCACGAACGGTCGCATCGGATCCGTGTGCGGCTTCATCTATGACGATGAAGCCTGGATCATTCGCTATCTGACGATCGATACGCGAAGCTGGTGGTCGATCGGCAAGAAAGTGCTGATCGCGACGCATTGGTTCGACCGGGTGGACTGGGCCGCGCAAACGGTATCCACCACGCTCACGCGCGACGCGGTCCGCAACAGCCCGGCATACGACGATTCGAAGCCGATCCACCGAGGCTACGAAATCGAGCTGCACAAGTTCTACGGCAAGCATGGCTATTGGTCGGATGCGGAAGCCGCGGAGCCGGTCGATATTCCATAGCCGGCCTCCGGCCGCGTGCATCCGTTGCCAGCCGCGCCCGGCATAGGTCCGTGCGGCGCACACGACCGCTTGACCGAAGCGTCGAAAGCCGCATCGATACGCAACCGTCGATCGGCCTTCACGTGGGATCGGTCGATACGTTCGGAGGGATCGCGGACACGGGCGAAACCCGCCGCGGCTCACGACAGTCGCTTTCCCGGGCGCCGGATGCGCCTCGCGGGGCACATTGCAGGCCGGGATGGGATGGCAATGCTCACGCATCCCGCTCATTGAAACAGTCCGCCGGGGATCCCACATTCACGCACATCCGGCTGCAAGGCCGGATTCGCCGCCGACCTCGCGGCGTCGCGCACCGGCCGCTTCCGCGCCATCGATCAAACACTTACCGGAGCATCGCCATGCCCGCATTCAAGCCCATCATTTCGGCCAGACAGTTCATCGAACTGGTCAATCGCCGTCTGCGCCTGCATCACGTGTTCAAGGCCGATATGAATGTATTTCTCGTCAGGCCCGCTGCCGCCAACGCACACGCCACCGAGTTCGATTACATGCCCCGGACGCGCAGAACGAACGGCGTGGTCAGTTCCGTCGTCGATCACGTGAAATCCCAGTTCTTCATCGAGCCCGATCTGCAACTCGCGTGTGTGCGGGGCGCGTTTCCATCATCCGGATAGACCCAGGCCGTCGACACATCATCCACGACGGACATAGCGCATCAAACAGCGGCTCTCGTCACGTCCGCCCCGCCCGCGCGGCCATCATCCTGCGCAGCAGGACTCCGCAGTCGGCGGTATTGCCACGCACTGGGTGAATCACGCCCAAAGCGCAACGGCGCGCGCCCCCTCGCTCCTTCCGTCGTTCCGCTCTGCAAGCCACGCATCGACATCGTGATTTTCTCCGGGCGTGCGATCGGGTTCGTGGATCGAATACTGGTCGCGCAATTGAGCCGGGTCGGCAAACCGGGCCTCGCCTGTCGTTGTACTGGAGGGATCCGATAAGCACCGGCCGGGCAAGGTCGTCGCCCGCTACATGCCATCGGCGGACACCGGCGAGCCAGGCCAGCTTGTCCGTGCAACCAACGCCACGCAGTGCCATCGGCTGCATGACATCGACAATCGGGCCTCCCGCATCGGAGTACGACTTCACGACTTCACGACTTCACGACGTCTCACGGCTCGCCCATACCGACAGAATTGACGGCGCTTGGCGACATCAGGTAGCGTCACGCCTCGGAATCAAGCACCGCAGCAGCAACACATCATCAATCGACTCAACGCTTGATCCTTGCTCATCCACGCATCGGCATCGCCCCAAGGCTCGATACGCGGGAATGAAAGCATAACGACAGCTTCCAGAATGCCTGGCATGCGCCCTTTTCCGGATCCCGACACATCCACCAAAGCACCGGAGGCTTCGCTGTCGACGTCAGCCCGAACCTCCATGCTTGACCAGCACACGCCCTATACAAACAACGTCGAGCCCACGGCCGGGATACTCGAATCCGTCAGGCTCCACACCGACACGACAACCATGCGGAGAACCACGTTGCCAAACCGAAACCTGATCGCGGCGCTGACAGCCGGCTTGTTTTGCGTCTCCAGCGCCCACGCAAGCTCGGACGACAGCTGCTATGCGCCCGCCACGCTCCGGCAAAGCGGCTACTCGTGCGGCGGCATGCCGATCCTGAGCCCCTCCAACGACACGCGCCTCAACGCAATGCTGCTCATGGTCGACAGCGGCAAGGTCGCGCAGTTGTTCCCGGATCCGAAAACCATCCCGCCGGACGACCGGGTGAACCGGATCATCGTGCCGTTCTCGTACGACTTCTCCGGATGGATCGACATCGGCCAGAAGCAGCCTGACACGGCCGACGGCGCGTCGGACGCCGATGCCTCCTCGAATCGATACGCCGACGGCGAAGGCAGCATCTGCCGCAGCATGAATACCGGCAACGACGCCTTCGGTGATGCACTGAACGCCGCCAAGGATCTCCCGCCCGACGAGGCCGCACGCCTGCGCGCCGGGCGCGTCGACATCGCCCAGAAGACCTGCGCCTCGGGCGGCGCCGGCGGCGCCTGGAAGAAGCCCCTGGTCAAATCGCCGGTCGGGCTGCAGTTCGCGGCTTACCTCGACGGCGCGAACGCGTTCTACCGCTATGACTTCTTCGCCGCCAGCAAGGCTTTCGCCGGCGCATCGCTCAGCGCGAACCCCTGGTTGAAGGAAACCGGGCTCTATATGGCCGGGCGCGCGCAATTGAACGCCGCGCAGGCGCACGCATTCGACAACGACAGCCCGACGCCGTCGCGCGAACGCGTGACGAAGGTTTCGCTCGACGCCGCGAACACGGCCTTTCGCGCCTACTTGCGGGTTTATCCACAGGGACGCTATGCGGTCTCCGCGTCGGGCCTCCAGCGGCGCGTCGCGTGGCTCGGCGGCAATACCGCCCGGCAAGCGGACCTCTATGACCGGGCGTTCGCGCACTGGTCGCCCGCGGCATCGAATGTGCCGCTCATGCAGCTCGCGAACGAACTCGACAGCAAGCTGCTGCTCGACCCGGCGCTCAACCCGGATCAGATTCATTCGCCCACGGTGCTCGCAACCGTCGACCTGATGCGCATGCGCACGTCGGGCAGCGACGACACGAGCAAGGACAAGCCGCTGGCGCTGGACGAATTGCAGGCGCAGAAGCCGCGCTTCGCCGGCGCTCCCGCGCTCCACGACTACCTGCTGGCCACCTGGTACGTCTATGTCGGCCATAAGCCGGATGCGGCGCTCGGCGTGCTGCCGCAAACGCCCGGCGCGCCGCTCAACTACTTCAACCTGAGCCAGCAGACGCTGCGCGCGTTCGCGCTGGAAGACAGCGGCCAGGGCGACAAGGCCCGGCAACTCTGGCGCGATCTGATCCCGCTCGCGAAATTCCGCTTCCAGCGCGAGGCGCTGGAACTCGCGCTCGCGATCAACCTGGAGCAGGCGGGCCTCGTCGACGAAGCCTTCGCCGACGATTCGCTCGTCCAGAATGCCGCGATTCGCGCGGTGCTGCTGCAACGCACGGCCAATGCGAACCTGCTGCGCGCGCAGGCGCAGAACAAGTCGGCCAGCGGCGCGCTGCGCAACGTTGCGCTGTACGCGCTGCTGTACAAGGAGCTCACGCGCGGGCATTACGCCGATTTCATCTCGGATGCCGCGCTGGTGCCTAACACGCCGTCCGCCGCGTTGAAGCCGTTCACGCTGCCCGGCGTGAAGAACGACGACGGCTATACCTGCCCGTCGGCGCGCGATATCGCGGCGACGCTGCAGCAGAATCCCGGCGACGCGAAGGGCCTGAACTGTCTCGCCGACTTCGTGCGGCTCCATCCGTCCGACGTCAGTCTCGAAGACACCTCGACGCCATCGCGGTCCGCCGGCGCCACACGCACGCCGCCGACGCTCGG
The DNA here is from genome assembly GCF_058803765.1 of Burkholderia sp. GW821-FHT14F03. Lineage (NCBI taxonomy): Bacteria > Pseudomonadati > Pseudomonadota > Betaproteobacteria > Burkholderiales > Burkholderiaceae > Burkholderia > Burkholderia sp. GW821-FHT14F03. Next base: position 29,870 of record NZ_JBXAPG010000056.1, on the reverse strand, counting down.
CAGCGCGCCGACGCAATTCAAGGGTGCGCCGTACGAACGGATGCCGAGCTACGCGGCAGTGATGGACAACGCGCAGGCGAATCCCAACGATCGGGCCTATGCGCTCTTCCGGGCCATCAATTGCTATGCGCCGTCGGGAAGCAGCGACTGCGGCGGGAAGGAAGTGCCGAAGAGCGTCCGCAAGCATTGGTTCAATACGCTGAAGTCCAGCTATCCGGGCAGCCAATGGGCCCAGACGCTCAAGTACTACTGGTGAATCCGACGTGACGCGGGTCGTGTTCGCGGTTCTGCTGCTTTGCGCGCGTTTGGCGCTGGCCGGTACGGTCGATCCGGCGCAGTACGATGCGTACTGGTTATGGGCGGGCGTGAAGCCGCAGGCGGTCGTGCACCATGCGCGCGCCCTCTATGTGCAGCAAGGGCAGATCGAGGCGTCGCCCCGGGACGACGCGCAGGTGCGCTTCATCGCGCAGGGCGTCGCGGTGCCGCCCGCGCCGAACGCGCGCGTCTGGCTCGTCTATCGCGCGCATACGCTGCGCTGGACGCCGCGCGTCACGCAGATCATGCTGGCCCAGCTCGCGCGCTGGCGCGCGTCGGGCCGCATGATCGCGGGAATCCAGATCGACTTCGATGCGCGTACGCGTCATCTCCAGGACTATCTGGCGTTCCTGCGCGATCTGCGCGACACCCTGCCCGCCGATTGCCGATTGAGCATCACGGGGCTGCTCGACTGGAGCAGCAGAATCGATACGGATCAGGTCAATCAGCTCAGGGGGATCGTCGACGAGGTCGTCGTGCAGACCTATCAGGGACGCAGGACGATCCCGACTTATGCGGATTACCTTCCGCGCGTCGCAAGGCTGCAACTGCCGTTTCGCATCGGCGTGATCGAAGGGGGAGAGTGGGACGCGCCGCCGTATCTCGCGGCGAATCCGTGGTTCAGGGGGTATGTGGTGTTTTTGAAGAATGGGTGAGGGCGACAGAGAACCACGCCACTCAAGCCGCAGCGAGAATCCGGCGGTTATGAAACGAGCATCGAGAATTCGGAAGTTCGGAAGATATGAAACGACCAGGCATAGTGACAGGCATTGCGTTGCTCAATTTAATGGGTGCGTTATCGATGGTGTGGTCTTTCGACCGCCGAGTACACATTGGCGTTGATCCTGTTTTCCTGGGATCGGCCTTCCCTGTTCGATGGCAGTGGAATTGGGCCGTCGCCGATATTGGCCTCGCATTCGTAGCCACGGCCGGACTGTTTCGAGGCGGGAACCGGGCAAGATGGCTGTCGCTTGCCTTGAGCCTCTCCCTTTACATCCTCTCTGCGCCCATCGGAAATGTTTCCTTGCTTCCAAGCTTCCTCTTCGCACTCGCCGGAAGCACGTTCGCCTATTGGCTCGTTTTCTTCTCCTTGCCGTTCGAGCTTTATTTCACCCGCCCCAGAGGCAGCCTCCGACCTTCGCCATGCGCGGCGTGATCAACGCGCTCCTGCTCGTATTCGCCGTGTTCACGGCTCACTCGATCATCATGGGCGCGTTCCGGCGAACACGCTCGGCCGAGGTCGCCTGGATCGGCACGGGCATTTTCATCCTGCCTGTCTTGCTGATCACGCTCATCGTTCGCTGGCACCTGGAAACATCCTTACGCGAGATCTCGGTGTTCATGCTTTCAGTCGCCGTGTTTTTTGCCTATTCGATAAGCCACACCTTTCTTGCGCTGCGTTTTGCCTATTCAGACCAAGCGATGCCGTACTTCGGCTGGCTTCATGGCACGCTCTTGACGCTGGCGTTCGGCGCCGGCGGCCTTCTGCTGCTCGCCTACACCAGGAATCGTTACCGCGCTGCACCAGCGTAGCCGCACAGGTCGGGGAGTTGCCGGCGTATGCGTGATCGCGCGCCGGCTTACATCAATCGGGAGCTGGCCGGTGCATGGGCTGCCACAAAATGCGGCGAAAGCGCCCAAAAGGCTGCCACGGCGCAGCATGGGCGATCTACGCCCGGCGTGCGCATCCGCCTAGTCCGGCTCGAACAGTTCTTCGATCGTCTTGTTGAACAACCGGGAAATCGAGAACGCGAGCGTCAGGCTCGGATCGTATCGCCCGGTCTCGATGGCGTTCACCGTCTGCCGCGAAACCGACAGCCGATCCGCCACCTCCGCCTGCGACCAACCCAATTCGCGCCTGAGCGCTCGAAGATGATTGTTCATCGATAACGCCGGCGAACGACCAACAGGCCGGCTATCCACAGCACCGCCATGATCGGCCAGATCGCGAAGGTCGGCAGTTTCGGGAATCCGACGTTTTCAAGAAAGCCGTATCCGAACGTGGCGAGCGCGGTGCCTGCGAAAGCGAATGCGAGCGCCTCGAACTGGATCTTCCGCTGCAACTCGTCGTCCCGCCGCAACTGCCTCAATATCGCGACGACCACGAGGAACATCGGCGCACATGGGAGCAGTGCGATGACAAAGCGCCAGTCATCGGAGACTCGCATACCTTGCAGCACCCATATCGACGCGATCAGCACCACCACATACAGCAGCATTGCCGCGCTCAACTCGACGTAGTAGCGCGTGGCCGATTTCGAAGCCATCTTCCCCTCCGATATGTAAAGTATGCTTGACATGCTATCCACCGCCCCAGGCGGTGTCAAGTTTCCTTTACATTGCTGCTTGTCACGAGAAGGCATCGCGCATGGATACGGGGCCTAGCCGAGACTGGGATCGATCAGGAATTTCTCGCCGGTCGCCTTGCGATCGATCGCGCGCAGCACGTCGGGCTGCAGCACCTCGGCCAGGCCGATCGTGCGCGTGTAATGACTGGCGAAGGTGGTGGTCAGCTCGTCCGTCACGCGCCGGCGAAGACGCCGCGCGACCTCCGGGCCTGCCTTGCCCAGGTAGTTGAAGAGCAGCCAGGCCGATACGCTCCACGCGTAGCCGAATCCGCCCCGATTCAGCACGGTCGGCCCCGTGTCGAGGCTGCCGTAGATATAGAGCTGCTTGAACACGGTCGAGCCGTAGCGGCTGTAGGCGCCCGGGGTCCGTGCGGCGGCGCGCTCCATCGCCCGCAGGATGTCGCTGCCGAGCGCTCCGCCGCCGATCGCATCGAACGCGATGGTTGCGCCGGTCTCGGCAATCGCGTCGGTCAGACGCGCGCTGAAGTCCTCGTCCTTGCTGTTGAGCACGTAGGTCGCGCCGATGCCTCGCAACATGGCGGCCTGCTCCTCGGAGCGCACGATATTGACGAGCGGGACGCCGTCGGCAAGACAGATCCGCTGCAGCATCTGGCCGAGGTTGGACGCGGCCGGGGTGTGGACGATCGCCTTGTGGCCCTCGCTGCGGGCGGTTTCAATGAAGCCCAGCGCCGTGAGCGGGTTGATGAACATCGACGCGCCGTCGGCCGCGCCGGCGCCCTCGGGCAGCACGTTCACGTTGTCCACGCCGATCTTGCGATAGTCGGCATACATGCCGCCGCCATACATCCCGACGCGTTTGCCCTGCAGGGCGGCCGCGTTCTTGCCGGCCGCCACGACCGTGCCCGCGCCTTCGTTGCCGACGGGCAGCGACTGGCCGATGCGGCCCGCGACGCCCGTCAGGCGCTCCGGCGGGACGGCGAGCGTGGACCGGGGCGCGGCGGCGCTGCCGGTCGACTCGATGCGGGAAAGATCAGCCGGTCCCAGCAGCAGGCCGATGTCGCTGGGGTTGATCGGCGTCGCTTCGATGCGGACGATGACTTCGTCATCACCCGGTTCCGTCAGTTCGACGTGCTCCAGAGACAAGGCCAGCGTGCCGTGCTCGTCGATCGTCGATCGCAGTTCGCGTCCGCTCCAGGACATGGTTCACCTCCGATGATGGATGGTCGGGCTTTCATCCGCATGACGAAAGCCCCGCAAGGGGAGTTTCGAAAACACATGTGCGTCGGAAACAGCGGCCAGCTTATCCCGAACCGGGCAGCGGATGCGCCTTGACTCAACGTAGACGCAGCCTCCCTCCCCCGCCCGAAATTTGCGCTATGACTGTTCACGAATTGCGCATGAATGGAGCGCAATATCATGAGCACCCCCGCCACAGCTGATAGGCCGACGGCCGCCGCACCTGCGATGATCGACGTCGCGACCGCCAGCGTCGACCAGTTTTTCACGTCTCTGCACGACCCCGACACCTCCGCGCCCGTGTTGTCCGCGCGGCGCTACATCGCGGCCTTGAATATCGATCTGCGGACGCTGGCCAAGCAAGCGCACGTGCACCGCAATACGGTGGCTCGCGCGCCGGAATCGGAATCGGAATCGGTTCAACAGTTTCTCCGCGAAGCGATCCGCGTGATCCGCGCCGCGACCGAGCTGTCCGGCGAGCTGCGCCGCGCGCTGTTCTGGTTCCGCAACGAACCGCTGGTCGTGTTCGATTACCAGACGGCCGAAACGCTGGTCGCAGCGGGGCGGGCGGACGACGTGCTGCGTTACGTCACGTCGCTGGAAGCCGGTGCGGCCGGATGATCCTCAAGCCGTTGAACGAGGTCATCGCCTACCGCATGCACCATGCCTGAATGGGCCGTCGCTCCCGCGAGCGGCGCCGGTGCGGCGACGCCCGGAGGCCGCGCGAACCGGATCGGCACGCCGGCCCTCTACCTGGCGCTCGAGATTGCGACGGCAGTAGCCGAATACCAGCAACGCTCACTCTTGCCACCGCCCGGCACGCTGGTCAGCTATCGCGTCACGGCGGAGCCCGTCGTCGACTTAAATGCCTCAGGTCAGGGGTTCCAGTCGACATCGACGCTTTGAGGCGACGCATGGATGAACCGCGAAGCAAAGCAGATCTCTCGTTTGTGCTGGAGTCGTGCACATATGTCCGAGCGAGCCGGAAAAGATACGAAGTCGTCGAGCGAAGATTACGCTGGCGCGCACTTTCTTAGAAGACTGACTGACAATTTTCTCCAGGATGGGGATGACCTCGCACACAGGCTCAGAAATTTCGCCTTTGATTCAAAGACAACATATCGAGACTGCGGGCATCTTTTCTGAGAACCAACAGAAATTCAGCCGAGAAAAGTCCCCCACCCACCAGCCCCGTACCGGCACCCTCCCCGCAAACTGTACCGGTACTGTACCGCCTCTCCGGTCTAGACTTTCTCCTCACCCAAGCCACGAAAGCCTCAAGACGGAGAAGCACCATGGAGTACGCGACCCTGAGCGCCCTGCCCGCCGGCATACTGTTCGCGCTCGTCACGACCATCACCCCCGGCCCCAACAACACGATGCTGCTCGCCTCCGGCGTCAATTTCGGCTTCCGCCGCACGCTGCCGCACATGTGCGGCATCAGCATCGGCGTCGCGATCCTGATGCTGTCGGTCGGCTTCGGCCTCGGCGAGGCGTTCCACCGCTTCCCGTTGCTCTATTCGACCCTCGAAATCGCCAGCGTCCTCTACCTGCTCTATCTCGCATGGCGCATCGGCACCTCCGGCGAGGTGCGCGTGAACAACGCCAAGGCGCGCCCGATGACCTTCCTCCAGGCCGTCGCGTTCCAGTGGGTCAACCCGAAAGCGTGGATGATGGTGCTCACGGCCGCGACCACCGTCCAGCTGTCCGTCGACTACGGCAGCAACTCGGCCTGGATGGCGCTCGTGTTCGTCTTCGTCGGATTCCCATGCATCAGCGTATGGGCCGCGTTCGGCCAGGGCCTGCGCGGCTTCCTCGCCGACCCGCGCCGTCTGCGCGCATTCAACGTGACGATGGCCGTCCTGCTCGTCCTGTCGCTGTATCCGCTGCTCGCGAAGCTCGCGTCCCACTGACGATACGCCGCCATTGTCGGCGCGACCGCCAAGGCGTACGCTCTCCTTCCGGGCGTCGGTTCGCCGCACGCGAACCCGCTCCGGCGGGAGAAGGCCGATGAAGACACTGCTCAGAGCCGGCGATCGCATCGAAGGTCTGCACTGGATCGCCGAATACCATCACCGCACGCACGACATCCGCATCCTGCGCGAACACACCGAAGTCGGCACTTACGGCGCGCCGGCCGCGCTGTTCGGCGACGAGGAGCGGATGGGCGCGGCGAACACCGCCGACCATCGCGGCCGCGAAGCGGCGTTGCGCGCCTATCTGCGCCACTTCGCCCGGGTCCATGACACCGAGGAATAGCGCAGACGGTCGCGCCCGGTCTACGCGGTGCGGGTCGGCGCCTGCGAGGCGCCGTCGTCCCGCTGGGCCGTGCGCTTGACGAGCAGCGCGCCCGCCGCCACCAGCGCCGGCACGGCCAGCATCGAGAAAATGGTGCTGAATCCCAGTTGCGCCTGCAACAGCAGCCCGCCCGAGAACGCGCCCAGGATCCCGCCGAAGCGGCCGATGCCGAGCATCCACGCGACCCCGGTCGCGCGGCCGCTGGTCGGGTAAAACGCGGCCGCGAGCGTCGGCAGCGACGACTGCGCGCCGTTCATGCACACCCCCGCGACGAACACCACGCTCGCGAGCAGCGCCAGATGGCCGGCCTGCAACCCGACCAGCCACACGAACAGCCCCGTCAACACATAGGTTGCCGCGATCACGCGGTGCGGTTCGAAGCGGTCCATCAGCCAGCCGCAGGCGATCGCGCCGATCCCCCCGCCGAGCGGGAACAGCGCGGTCACGAGCGCGGCCTCGCGCACGGTGAAGCCGTTGTCGCGGATCAGCGTCGGCAGCCAGCTCGTCAGCAGGTAGTAGACGAGCAGGCCCATGAAGTAGGTCAGCCACAGCATCAGCGTGCCGGTGCGGTAGCGCGGCGACATCACGACGGCCACGCCCGACTGGCGCTGGTCGCCGCGATCGTCGGGCAGCACGAAGCGCACGTTGTCGAGCGCGGCGTCGGGCGCGATCCGGCGCAGCACGGCCGCGATCCGTTCGGCCGGCGCGCCGCGCAGCACCATGAAGCGGATCGATTCGGGCAGCGCGATCAGCAGCGCGCCCAGCAGGAGCGGCGCCACGCCGCCGACCACGAACACGCTGCGCCAGCCGTACTCGGGAATCAACGCGGCGGCGACCAGCCCGCCCGCCGAGGAACCGAGCGTGAAGCCGCAGAACATCGTGTTGACGAGGAACGAACGCTTCGCATGCGGCGCGTACTCCGACATCAGCGTGGCCGCGTTCGGCATCGCCGCGCCAAGGCCCAGGCCGGTCAGGAGCCGCAGCACGGCCAGCGCGTTGACGGTCTGCGCGAACGCGCAAGCGATGCTGAACAGCCCGAACAGCATCACCGAGCCGACCAGCACCCGCTTGCGGCCGATCCGGTCCGCGAGCGGCCCCGCCGCCAGCGCGCCGAACGCGAGCCCCGCGAGCGCCGCGCTCATCACCGGCCCGAGCGCGGCCTTGGTCACGTGCCATTCCTGGCCGAGCGCGGGCGCGACGAAGCCGATCGCCGCGGTGTCGAAGCCGTCGGCCGCGACGATCAGGAAGCACAGGATCAGGATCAGCCATTGATACGGCGAGAAGCGCCGCTCGTCGATGAACTGCTGCACGTCGAGCGTGCGCATGGGTTGGGTCATGCTTGTCTCCGTCGATATTATTGGATCGTGCCGCGCCGGTACGTTGCCGGCAGGGTCGGAATGCACGCGCCGCGCGGGCCGGCCAGCCCGCGCGGCGCATGAGGAATCGCCGCCGCGTCAGGCCGCGTCTTGTTCGCTGAAAATCTTCTCGGCCAGGTGGAACGCGGAATTCGCCGCCGGCACCCCGCAATAGATCGCGGCCTGCAGCAGCACCTCCTTGATCTCGTCGCGCGTCACGCCGTTGTTGCGCGCCGCGCGCAGATGCAGCGCCAGCTCCTCCGCGCGATTGAGCGCCACCATCATCGCGATGGTCAGCAGGCTGCGCGTGTGGCGCGGCAGCCCGTCGCGGGTCCAGATCTCGCCCCACGCATAGCGCGTGATCAGGTCCTGGAATTCGGTCGTCACCGCGCTGCGGTTCGCGAGCGAGCGGTCGACATGCGCGTCGCCGAGCACCGCGCGCCGCACCGTCAGGCCGGCTTCGTATCGCTGTTCGTCATCCATCTCGCGTCTCCGCCTCAAGCCGTCAGGAAGTCGAGCAGCGCGCGGTTGAAGCCGTCGGCGCTCTCGATATTGGAAAGATGCGCGGCGTCGAACTCGACGTGGCGCGCGCCCGGAATCGCCTGCGCAAGCGCGCGGCCCAGGTCCGGCGGGGTCGACTGATCGTGCGCGCCGGTCACGACGAGCACCGGCCGCGCGATGCCCGTCACCTCCGCGCGCAGGTCGGCGGTGTTCAGCGCGTCGCAGTTCGCGGCGTAGCCGTGCCCGTCGGTGTGCCGGAAGATGTCGCGGATCACGTCGACGAGGCGCGGCTCGCGGTTGAAGAAACCCGGCGTGAACCAGCGCGGCAGCACCGCGTCGGCCAGCCCCGCCATCCCTTCGGTGCGCGCCTTGCGCGCGCGCGGCTCCCAGATCTCGGGCGAGCCGATCTTCGCGGCGGTGTTCGCGAGCACCGCGCGCCCGATCCGCTCCGGATGGCGCGCCGCGAGCGCGGCGCCCGTCAGGCCGCCCATCGAGATCCCGCAGAAATGCGCGCGCGCGATGCCCACCTGATCCATCAGGCCGAGCACGTCGCCCGCCAGTTGCGCGATCGTGTAGGGGCCGGCCGGCACGGCCGAGTGGCCGTGCCCGCGCGTGTCGTAGCGCAGCAGGTTGAAATGCGGCGTCAGCGCATCGATCTGCGGCGCCCACATCGACAGATCCGCGCCGAGCGAATTCGAGAAGATCAGCCAGTCCGCGTCGGCGCGCGCCGAGCGGTCGATCCGGTAATGCAGTTGCACGCCGTCGACTGAAGCGAAGGACATATCAGTGGTCTCCTGGGTTCCGGCCCGCGTGGCGCGCGAGCACGGCGTCGACGAAGGCATGCGCCGCGCCGACGTAGTAAGCGGGATCGAACAGGCGTTGCAGCGCCTCGGGCGACAGCTGCGCGCTCACGCGCGGGTCCGCCGCGAGCACGTCGTGCAGCGTGCGCCCGCTTTGCAGCGCTTCCCGCGACGCCTGTTCGACCAGATGATGCGCGTCCAGCCGGCCGATCGCATCGCCGAGCGCGAGCATCACGGCCTCGCCGAGCACGAGCCCGCGCGTCGCATCGAGATTCGCGGCCAGCCGCGCGGGATCGATTTCGAGGCCCGCGACGAGCTGCGCCACCTGCGCGAGCGCGCCGCCCGCGAGCCGTGCGAGTTCGGGCAGCGCATCCCATTCCGCCTGCCAGCCGCCGAGCGCGCGTTCGTGCTCCTGCACCATGCCGGCGAACACGGTCGCGACCAGCCCCGGCGCGCGCACGGCCGCCGTCAGCACGGCGGCGCAGCCGACCGGGTTGCGCTTGTGCGGCATCGTCGACGAACCGCCCTTGCCCGCCGCCGCCGGCTCGGCCAGTTCGCCGACCTCGGTCTGCATCTGCAGGGACACGTCGCGCGCGATCTTGCCGAGCGTGCCGATCAGCATGCCGAAGCAAGCCGCCGTCTCGGCGATGCGATCGCGCTGCGTGTGCCACGGCACGTCCGGGAGGTCGAGCCGCAGGTCGTCGGCCAAGCTGCGCGCGACCGGGCCCGCCTGCTCGCGCAGGCTCGCGAGCGTGCCGGCCGCGCCGCCGAATTGCAGCGCCAGCACGCGCGTGCGCAGCGCGGCGAGCCGTTCGCGATGACGCAGCAAGGCATCGAGCCATTGCGCGAACTTGAGGCCCAGCGTGATCGGCAAGGCCTGTTGCAGCCAGGTGCGGCCGATCATCGGCGTCGCGCGATGCGCGCGCGCCAGCGCCGCGAGCGAGGCGCAGGCCTCGCCCAGGAGCGGATCGAGCAGGTCGAACGTGTCGCGCAGCTGCAGCACGAGGCCGGTGTCGAGGATGTCCTGGCTCGTCGCGCCCCAATGCACGTATTTCGCCGCCTCGGCGTCGGCCTCCTTCACGCGCGCGGTCAGCTGCCGCACCAGAGGGATCGCGAGATTGCCGCCGAGCGCGGCGTCGCGCGCGAGCGCATCGGCATCGAGCCGGGCCGCGTCGCACGCGGCCTCGATCGGCGCGACCGCCGCGCGCGGAATCACCCGGTGCGCGGCCAGCGCGCGCGCGAGCGCCGCCTCGACGTCGAGCATGCGCTGCAGGGTCGTGCGCGGCGACCAGATCCGGTTAAGCGGCTCGGTGCCGCAGATCAGGGAGGTCAGGCGGGCGCTGTCTTCTAGCATGACGGAAACGAAAGGAGACGGAATCTGCATTGTGCCTCCGGACGCCGGGCTCCGCCCGGGCCCGGGCGCGTCAGCGGGTCGCGTCGATCAGGGGCACGCCGGTCAGTTCCTCGAGCGCGGCGAACGACAGGTCCGAGCAGATCTCGCGCACCGCGAGCCCGTCGCGCGTGACGTCGAGCACCGCGAGGTCGGTATAGATACGGCTCACGCAGCGCACGCCCGTCACCGGATACGAGCATGCCGCGACGATCTTGCTCTCGCCCTGCTTGGTCAGGTGCTCCATCATCACGAACACCTGCTTCGCGCCGATCGCGAGATCCATCGCGCCGCCGACGGCCGGGATCGCATCCGGCGCGCCCGTGTGCCAGTTCGCGAGGTCGCCGTGCGCCGAGACCTGGAACGCACCCAGCACGCAGTAGTCGAGATGGCCGCCGCGCATCATCGCGAACGAATCCGCGTGATGGAAGAACGCGCCGCCCGTCAACACCGTCACATGCTGCTTGCCGGCGTTGATCAGCTCGTCGTCCTCCTGCCCCGGCGCGGGCGCGGGGCCCATGCCGAGCACGCCGTTCTCGCTGTGCAGGAAAATCTCCTTGCCCGGATCGAGATGGTTCGCGACGAGCGTCGGCACGCCGATGCCCAGGTTCACGTACGCGCCTTCGGGAATGTCCTGCGCGACACGCTGCGCCATCTGGTCGCGGGTCAATCGTTGCATCGTGTTCTCCTCGCCGGCTCAGGCGGCATGCGCCGCGCGTTGCGCGGCCAGTTCGGCCGCATGCGCGGCCTGCGGCACCTCGACGACCCGCTTGACGAAGATGCCGGGCGTGACGACCTGTTCCGGATCGAGGCCGCCGAGCGGCACCACCGCCGACACCTGGGCGATGGTCGTCTTCGCGGCGCTCGCCATCACCGGGCCGAAGTTGCGCGCGGTCTTGCGATACACGAGGTTGCCCCAGCGGTCGCCCCGGTACGCCTTCACGAGCGCGAAATCGGCGTGGATCGGCGCTTCGAATACGTAGGGCTTGCCATCGATCACGCGGGTTTCCCGCCCCTCGGCGAGCTTCGTGCCGTAGCCGGTCGGCGAGAAGAAGCCGCCGATCCCCGCACCCGCCGCGCGGATCCGTTCCGCCAGGTTGCCCTGCGGCACCAGCTCCAGTTCGATCTCGCCCGCGCGGTACAGCGCATCGAACACCTGCGAATCGGTCTGGCGCGGGAACGAGCAGATGATCTTGCGCACCCGCTTCGCCTTCAGCAGCGCCGCGAGGCCCGTCTCGCCGTTGCCGGCGTTGTTGTTGACGATCGTCAGGTCGCGCGCGCCCTGCGCGATCAGCGCGTCGATCAGCTCGGCCGGCATGCCCGCCGTGCCGAAGCCGCCGATCATGATCGTCGCGCCGTCGTGCACGTCGGCCACCGCCGCCTGGAGAGACTCGAAAATCTTGTTGACCATGTGGGTTCCTGATACGCATCCGCGCACCGGCGCGCGGCTCGTCGAACGAACGCGCCGCGACGGGCGCACTCTCGAAATGTTCGATATTCGAACTCAGATTCGATTAGCGAACGTTGAGGCGATCATAGAGTCGCGTGCTCCGCCTTGTCAAGGCGGGCGGACCAGGTATCGTCGAACGGCAGGCCGACGTAGTTCTCCGCGAGCGATTGCGCGGCCGCGCGCGAGCGCGTCACGTAGCGCAGCTCGGCCAGCTTGAGCCGGTTGACGAACGGCGTGTCGTCCGCGCTCGGATGCAGCATGTTGGTCATGAAGTACGAGAAGTGCTCGGCCCGCCACACGCGGTCGAGACAGGTCGCCGTATAGGCGTCGAGCGCCGCCTCGTCGCCGTCGCGATAACGCGCCCCGAGCGCGCGCGCCAGCGCGCGCACGTCGGCCACCGCGAGATTCATGCCCTTCGCGCCGGTCGGCGGCACGATGTGCGCGGCGTCGCCCGCGAGGAACAGGCGTCCGTACTGCATCGTTTCCGACACGAAGCTGCGCATCGGCGTCACGCTCTTCTGCGTGATGCGCCCCTCGGCCGGCAGCCAGCCGCTGTCGTTGGCGAAGCGCGTGCGCAGCTCGTCCCAGATCCGCGCGTCGGGCCACGCGTCGAGCACCTCGTCGGGACGGCATTGCAGGTAAAGCCGCGTGACGCTCGGCGAGCGCATCGAGAACAGCGCGAAGCCGCGCGCATGATGCGCGTACACCAGCTCGTCGAGCGACGGCGGCGCGTCCGCGAGGATCCCGAGCCACGCATACGGATAGACCCGCTCGAAGGTTCGCAGCCGCTCGGCCGGGATGGTCTGGCGCGCGACGCCGTGGAAGCCGTCGCAGCCGGCGATGTAGTCGCAATCGAGCCGCATCGCGCGGCCCTGCGCATCGGTGAAGGTCACATGGGGATGCGCGTCCGTCACGTCGTGCAGCGCGACGTCCGTGACCTCGAAATGCATCGCGTGGCCGTGTTCTTCGCCCGCCGCGATCAGGTCGCGCACCACTTCGTGCTGGCTGTAGACGGTGATCGCGCGGCCGCCCGTCAGCGCGGCGAGGTCGATGCGGTGTCGCGCGCCGTCGAACAGCAGCTCGACGCCGCGGTGCACGAGCCCTTCGCGCCGCATCCGCGCACCGAGCCCCGCTTCGTTCAGCGTGTCGACCGTACCCTGCTCCAGCACGCCGGCGCGGATCCGGTTCTCGCAGTAGGTGCGCGAGCGGGCCTCGACCAGCACCGAATCGATGCCTTGCAGGTGCAGCAGATGGGAAAGCAGCAAGCCGGACGGACCGGCGCCGATGATGGCGACCTGGGTGCGCATGAGGTGTCTCCAACGTTGATTCGAATAGTCGAATCGATTGTCAGCGCTTTCCCGACTATGCGACAACGCGATTTAAGCGATAACTTGTATCTCGATTCCGAATAGTGGTCCGGCCATGCCCGAACTCGATCTGAACCTGATTCCCTACCTGGTGGCGCTCGACGAGGCCCGCAACGTGAGCCGCGCGGGCGAGCTGCTCGGCGTGAGCCAGCCGCGCGTGAGCAGCGCGCTCGGCAAGCTGCGCGCGTACTTCGGCGACCCGCTGTTCGTGCGCACCTCGCACGGCATGGAGCCGACGCCGCGCGCGCTCGCGCTGCTGCCCGCCGCGCGCGCCGCGCTCGCGCAGATCGAGCGCGGCGTGGTCGCGCCGCCGAGCTTCGATCCGGCGGCGAGCCGCGACACCTTCACGCTCGCGCTGTCGGACGTCGGCGAGATCGTGTTCCTGCCGCGCCTGCTGCAGGCGCTCGCGCAACAAGCGCCGCACGCGAACCTGCGCTCGGTGTCGCTGCCGCACGCGGAGGTCGAACGCGGCCTCGAAAGCGGCGACGTCGATCTCGCGGTCGGCTATTTCCCCGATCTCGACGGCGGCAATTTCTTCCAGCAGCGTCTGTTCACGCATCGGTTCATCTGCCTGATGCGACGCGGCCATCCGCTCGCCGCGCACGCGCTGACGCTCGAACAGTTCCTCGCCTGCGGCCACGCGGTGGTGCGCGCGGACGGCCGCAGCCAGGAGGTGCTCGAACGCCACCTCGCGAAAGCGCGGCTGCGCCGGCGCGCGGTGCTGGAGACGCCGCACTTCATGAGCCTGCCGTTCATCCTCGGGCGCACCGACCTGATCGCGACCGTGCCGCACGCGATCGGCTACGCCTACGCGGCCGAGCATGCGTCGATCATGCTGGTCGAGCCGCCGCTGGCGCTGCCGCGCTTCGATCTGCGCCAGCACTGGCACCGCAAGTTCCACAACGACGCGCGCGTCGGCTGGCTGCGCGGCGTGGTCGCCGGGCTGTTCAACGACGCGCTCGACGAATGGCCGAAATGACCGCCCACCGGGCGCGTGCGACGAAAGCATGAAACAATGCCCGATCGGCCGCGTGGCGCGGCCCGCTAGACAGGAGTTCAGGCATGGTCAAAGAGAAGGCGCCCCGCGCGGCGGCCGGCAAATCCCCCCGCAAGGCGTCGCGCGCGAGCGCCGTCCCCGCGCGGCCGAGCCGCGAGGAGGCCGAGGCGGCCGTACGCGTGCTGCTGCGCTGGGCCGGCGACGATCCCGCACGTGAAGGACTGCTCGATACGCCGGCGCGCGTCGTGCGCGCCTACGAGGAATTCTTCGCGGGCTACGCGCTCGAGCCGCGCGACATCCTCGCGCGCACCTTCAGCGAGGTCGACGGCTACGACGAAATGATCGTGCTGAAGGACATCCGCTTCGAGAGCTACTGCGAGCACCACATGGTGCCGATCATCGGGCGCGCGCACGTCGCCTACCTGCCGAATCACCGCGTGGTCGGCATCTCGAAGCTCGCGCGGCTCGTCGATGCGTTCGCGAAGCGCCTGCAGATCCAGGAAAAGATGACCGTGCAGATCGCCGACACGCTGTTCGACGTGCTGCAGCCGAAGGGCGTCGGCGTGATCCTCGAAGCGGCGCACCAGTGCATCTCGACGCGCGGCATCCACAAGCCCGGCGTCGAGATGGTCACGTCGCGGATGCTCGGCACGTTCCGCACCGATCCGGCCACGCGCCGCGAGTTCCTGTCGATCGTGTCCAACCCCTCGGCCGTCAACCTGACGAATACGTAAATGTCGTCCCGCACTATCCCGACGGGCGCGCCCGTCGTCCTCGTCACCGGCGCCGCGCGACGCGCCGGCCTCGCATTCGCGCGCCGCTTCGGCGCGCGCGGCTACCGCGTCGCGCTGCACTACGATCGTTCGGAACAGGCCGCGCGCCAAGCCGTCGACGCGCTCGGCGCGCAAGGCATCGAGGCCGTCGCGCTGCAGGCGGACCTCGCCCGGGCGGACGCGGTCACGGCGCTCGTCGATGCGGTCTATGCGCGCTTCGGGCGGCTCGACGTGCTGGTCAACAACGCGTCGGTGTTCTGGCAGGATCATTTCCCGAGCTTCGACCTCGCGGCGCTCGACGCCGCGTGGGCGGTCAACTGCCGCGCGCCGCTCCTGCTCACGCGCGCCTACCATGCGCGCGCGCAGGCGGCGGGCACGCAGGGCGTGGTGATCAACGTGGTCGACCAGAAGATCAAGGAGAACTTCCACCGCGACCACTTCAGCTACACGGTCGCGAAGGCGGCGCTCGGCAACCTGACGCAGATGCTCGCGCTGTCGGCGGCGCCGGTGCTGCGCGTGAACGCGGTGTTTCCGGGCCTGATGCTGCCGAGCGACGACCAGACCCAGGCCGATTTCGAGCATGCGAGCCGCGCCGCGACGCCGCTCGGGCGGATTGCCGGGCCCGACGATGTCGGCGATGCGATCCTGCTGCTGACGGAGCCCGCGTACAACGGCGTCGATTTCGTGGTCGATGCGGGCCAGAACCTGATCCGCGTCGACCAGGACGTGCTCTACAAGCATCGCTCGCCGGGCGGCCGGCGCTAGCCGGCGCGCCGCGCGGCATGCGCGGATCTTGCACCGCGACATGACAAGGCGGCCGGCGCGCGGCATCCCCGCCGCGCGCCGGCCGCCTCTCGGCGGGCCCGGCCCGCCCCTTCGATTCAGCCCTTGTCGACCGGGCCGCCGCCCTCGCGGATCTTGCCCTGCGCGACGTTGCTGCCCGGCGGCACGCTGTGCGTGAGCCACACGTTGCCGCCGATCACCGAGCCGCGCCCGATCGTCACGCGGCCGAGGATCGTCGCGCCCGCATAGATCACCACGTCGTCCTCGACGATCGGATGCCGCGCATTGCCCTTCACGAGCGCGCCGTCGCCGTCGGCCGGGAAGCTCTTCGCGCCGAGCGTGACCGCCTGGTAGACGCGCACCCGCTCGCCGATGATCGCCGTCTCGCCGATCACCACGCCGGTGCCGTGGTCGATGAAGAAGCTCGGGCCGATCCGCGCGCCCGGGTGGATGTCGATGCCGGTCGCCGAGTGCGCGATTTCATTGATGAAACGCGCGAGGAGCGGCACGCCGAGCAGATGCAGCGCATGTGCGAGCCGGTGATGCATCATCGCGAACACGCCCGGATAGCACAGCAGGATCTCGGTGACGTGCTGCGCGGCCGGATCGCCCGCGTAGGCGGCCTGGATGTCGCTCACGAGCAGCGCGCGGATGTCGGGCAGCTGCGTGCCGAATTCGCGCGCGATCTCGAACGCGCGCGTCTCCAGCTCGGCGCCCGGCGTATCCGCATGCTCGGGCAGGAACGGCAGCGCGCGGCGGATCTGCTCGGACAGGATGCGCAGGGTGCTTTCAAGCGTATGGCCGACGTAAAAATCGACGCTTTCGTCCGTCAGGTCCGGCGCGCCGTAGTGCGTCGGGAACAGCGAGGCGCGCAGGCCGTTGACGATCTTGCAGATCGCATCGCGCGACGGCAGCTCGCGGATGCCGAGCGGGTGACGCGTGCGATGCAGGGTCTCGCGCGATTCGCGCAATGCGGCCACGATCTGATCGAGGCCCCAGTTTCGAACAGCTGATTTCGGCATAGACAGGAACATACGGCCACACACGACGCACGGCCGCGGAAAAAAAGTGACGGGTCCGCAAGATTACCGCGTTTTTTCCGCGCGAGCGACGGTCGCGATTCGTCGTGCTAGATCGTGATGCTGCTCGCGTCGATCCATCGCACCGCCCAATCGCGCGCGTGGGCGATCGCGGCGTCTTCGTTGCTGAAGTGCAGGTCGGATGGAAAAAAACGATTGGCGACCAGCTCGCCGTCGCTCGATCGGGAGATCACCACATAAGGCTGGAACGAGCCGTCGCCGGCGCGCGCCGGCGTGCAGTTGAGCAGATAACCGCGATGCGTGAATGCCGTAGTCGTCATGTGCATGAGTCCGCCCACCTCTAGTCCCTTCACTTCTTCTTCACTACCCGTCCGTCAGGGGTGCTGCGGCGCCCGATGCGGGCCGGGACGCACGCCCGGCACGGGTTCGTGCGGCCTCGCTGGAAAGGAATCATACTCTGTAGAAATCGGGGCTTCTAGTTGAAATAAATCCTCCCGAACCCGAAGGTCCCGGCGCGGCCGCGGCGGCCGCCCGCTCGCCTTTTCCCGTGGTCCCCGGAACGGGTCTTGCTGTGATCCGGGCTGCTCCCGCCGCCAGGAAGAACACCATGTCCGCGCCCCTGCCGCATCCGCGCAGCGTCGAACTGGACAACGACGCCACCCACGACAGCACCGTCGACACCGACGGCAAGCAGCGCGACGCCGCGCGCCTCGCGAACGGCACGCTGCCGCCCGACCAGATCGCCACCAGCAACGCCTCGCTCGACAACGCCATGCCCGAAACGCCCGACGGCTTCGCCGGCTACGACAGCCGGATCGGCGGCAATCATCCGCAATGCGCGCCGCGCGCCGGCTACATGGTGATCGACAAAGGCTTCGCGGCCGAACCGCGCGGCCGCTTCGATCCCGACGCGTGGGTCCGGCCCCGCGGGCGCGCGCACTGCCCGGTCCGGCCCGTGCGCGCCGAACGCGTGTTCGAGTTCGCGCCGATCCCGCGCTGACGCCGGCGCGCCCCCTTGCGGGGCGATTCGAAACCCTGGGTTTCGACACCTGATCATGCGGGCGGCTTGTTCGCGCGCCGCTGCATCGCGACAATCGGCGGTCATTCTCCGTTTCGGAATCCAGCATGAAGATCCTGATCGTCGGCGCCTCCGGCACGCTGGGCAGCGCCATCGTCAACGAACTGAAACCCCGCCACGAGATCGTCGCGGCCGGCCGCTCGCACGGCGACGTGCGGGTCGACCTCAAGGACATCGACAGCGTGCAGCGCATGTACCACGCGGTCGGACCGGTCGACGCCGTGATCGCCGCGACCGGCTCGGTGCACTTCGGCCCGCTCGGCGAGACCGCCAGCGCGCAGTTCGCGGTCGGGCTCGCGGACAAGCTGCTCGGCCAGGTCAACCTGGTGCTCGCCGGCCAGCACCTGCTGAACGCGGGCGGTTCGTTCACGCTGACGAGCGGCGTCATCGGCGATGCGCCGTTCCGGGGCGGCTCGAACGCGGCCGCCGTCAACGGCGCGCTCGCGGGCTTCGTGCGCAACGCCGCGGTCGAGCTGCCGCGCGGACTGCGAATCAACCTGGTGAGCCCGACCGTGTTCGAGGAATCGCTCGATGCGTACGGCGCGCTGTTCCGCGGCCACGAGGCGATTCCGGTCGGCCGCGCCGCGCTCGCGTACAGCCGCAGCGCGGAAGGCGCGGAAACGGGCCGGCTGTTCCGCGTCGGGTACTGACGCGCGGCGCGGCGTCAGCCGCCCGCCAGCCCCTGCGTGTTCACATAGAGCGCGTACAGGCCGTGGCTCGCCGCCATGAACAGACGATTGCGATGACGGCCGCCGAAGCAGACATTCGCGCAGCGCTCCGGCAGCGCGATATGGCCGAGCGCCGCGCCGTCGGGCGCGAACACGCGCACCCCGTCGAGTTCGTCGCTGCCCATGCCCCAGCCGCACCACAGATTGCCGTGCACGTCGACGCGAAAGCCGTCCGGCGTGCCCGCGCCGGCGTCGATCAGGCCGCGCCCGTCGCGCACCGCGCGGCCGTCGTCCGTCACCGCGTAAGCGCGGATCGTGCGCGGCCGCGCGCGCGACTCGACCACGTACAAGGTGGTCTCGTCCGGCGAGAACGCGAGCCCGTTCGGGCCGCGCGCATCGTCGAGCACCATCGTGACCGCGCCGTCGCGCGGATCGATCCGGTAGACCCGCTCAGGCATCTCGGCAGCCTGGCGCTCGCCTTCATAGAAACTCTCGATGCCGAACGATGGATCCGTGAACCAGATCGATCCGTCGGATTTGACGACCACGTCGTTCGGCGAATTGAAGCGTCGGCCCTCGAAGCGATCCGCCAGCACGGTCACCGTGCCGTCGTACTCGGTGCGCGTCACGCGCCGCGTCAGGTGCTCGCAGGTCACGAGGCGGCCCATCCGGTCGCGCGTGTTGCCGTTCGCGTTGTCCGACGGCTGCCGGAACACGCTCACCGCGCCGCTCGGCTCGTCCCAGCGCAGGATCCGGTTGTTCGGGATGTCGCTCCACAGCAGGAAACGCCCATCGCCGAACCACACCGGCCCCTCGGACCAGCGCGCGCCCTGGTACAGGCATTCGACCGAGGCGGCCGCGTGGCGCAGCGCCTCGAAACGCGGATCGAGGATCCGGATGGCCGGATCGGGATAGCGGCGGCTGGGTTCGTTCATCGCACTCACTCCGTGGCAAGGGGCCGGCGCGGGTAGGTCGCGCGCCGATCGCCCGTCATGGTAGCAAGCCCGCCCGCCGATCGCCGCGCCCTTGATCTGGCTCGCTGCGCGCGCGGCCGCAATCAGTTACCCTGCCCGGGAACCGCCCACCTACCCGGCCGGCGCGGTCGCCGGCACCTTGTCCATCCCATCACGGAGACATCATGTACAAGCGCATCCTGGTTGCAGTCGACGGCAGCGACACCGCGCGGCACGCGTTCGAGGCGGCGCTCGCGCTCGCCAAGTCCGCGGGCGCCGAGCTGCAGCCGCACTACATCGTCGAAAACGCCTCGATCTACTACAACGTGCCGGGCTACGACCCGTCCGTGCTGCGCACCCAGCTGATCGCGCAAGGCCGCGATCTCGCGGAGACGTTCACCGCGCAGATGCGCGCGGCCGGCGTGAAGGGCGAGATGAAGGTCGACGAGGCGACGTCGCTCGCGGACGTATCCTCGCTGATCCTCGACGCCGTGAAGGCATTCGAGGCCGACCTGCTCGTGCTCGGCACGCATGGCCGCCGCGGCTTCAAGCGGCTCGTGCTCGGCAGCGTCGCCGAGCAATGCGTGCGGCAGGCCGCGCTGCCCGTCCTGCTGATTCCGTCGGCCGCGCATCCGGACGCTCAGGAAAGCTGAACAAGCGTTCGCGCCGCGCGTCCCTGACGCGCGGCAAGCAAGCCGGGCATCGCATCGCGGCGTTTTGTCGCTGAACGGCCCCGGCTTGCGGTGGGACAATGGTTTCGTCGAATTCAAGCCCGAGTCCACCACCATCATGCTCACGCCCCTCGCCGCCCGCTCCCCCGTTTCCATCCATGCCGCCGGCAGCTGGGCGCCGCGGCAGGCCACGCACTGCTCGACCTGCTCGATGCGGCATCTGTGCATGCCGCAGGGCCTCGCGCCCGATGCGCTGACGCGCCTCGAAGCGGTGATCTGCGCGGCGCGCCCGGTGCGGCGCGGCGAAGCGCTGTTCCGCGAGGGCGATGCATTCGACAATCTCTACGCGGTGCGCTCCGGTTCGCTGAAGACGGTCGCGACGCGCCATGACGGCCGCGAGCAGGTCACCGGCCTGCATCTCGCCGGCGAGGCGCTCGGCCTCGACGGCATCTGCGAAGACGCGCATCCGCGCACCGCCGTCGCGCTCGAGGACAGCTCCGTCTGCGTGATCCCGTACAGCGCGCTCAAGTCGCTCTGCTCGGAGGCCGGCACGATGCAGCTGCGCATGCACAAGCTGATGAGCGAACAGATCGTGCGCGAGACCTCGCAGACGATGCTGCTCGGCTCGCTGAACGCGGAGGAGCGCGTCGCGGCCTTCCTGCTCGACATCTCGTCGCGCTACCTGAAGCGCGGCTACTCCGCGACCGAGTTCAACCTGCGCATGACGCGCGAGGATATCGGCAGCTACCTCGGCATGACACTCGAAACGGTCAGCCGCACGCTGTCGAAGTTCCAGAAGCGCGGCCTGATCGAGATGCAGGGGCGCATGGTGCGGATCGTCGATTTCGAGGGCCTGCATCACCTGTGATGCGCGCCGCGCGGCACGCCCGCCGCGCCCCCGTCAATCGAGAAACTGCGCGGCGCGCGCCTTGAGCGCAGCGCCGAAATCGTCGAGCCAGCCGATCGACAGGCGCCAGCTCTGCCAGTACAGCTCGATGTCGACCGTGCGCCCGGCCGACAGGTCGACCAGTTCCCCCGCCGCAAATTGCCGCTCGGTCATGCGATCCGGGCACATGCCCCAGCCCAGGCCCGTCTCGCAGGCGCGCAGATAACCCGCCACGTGCGGAATCCAGTGCCGGGGCGGATCCAGTTCCGCGCGCGTCACGCGCCGCATGAAACGCCTCTGCAAACCGTCCTTCGGATTGAACATCACGCACGGCGCGCGTTGCAGCGCATCGCGCGTCACGCCATCGGCGAAATAGCGCGCGTGAAACGCGGGCGAACAGACCGCGCGATAGCGGATCCGGCCGAGCCGGGTCGAGCGGCAGCCCTGGATCGGCTCCGCCTGCGCGGTCACCGCGCCCTGCACGCTGCCGTCGCGAATCCGCTCCGCCGTGTAGTCCTGGTCGTCGATCACGAGATCGAGCAGCGTGCCGCTCTCCGTGCAGAACGGCCCCATCGCGTCGATGAACCAGGTCGCGACGCTGTCGTCGTTGACCGCGACCCGCAAGCTCGGCCAGCGGCCGGCGAGCGCGCCGGGCAGCGCGGGCATGCGGCCGGACAACTCGGCCTCCAGCATCTGCACCCGTTCCGTGTGACGGCACAGCAGCGCGCCCGAAGGCGTCGCGACGCAGGGTTGGCCTCGCTTCACGAGCACGCTGCCCACGCGCTCCTCGAGCAGCTTCACGCGCTGCGACACCGCGGACGGCGATACATTCAGCTCCCTCGCCGCCCGTTCGAACGAACCCTGGCGGATCACGGCGGCCAGCGCATCGAGCAAGGCATAGTCCAGCATTAGATTTCCTTAATCAGCATTAGGCAATTTAGCTTCTCTTATTCTGCCGGAAAACGCAGACTAGGCGCCTGAGTGTCGTTTTCCCCGTCTTCTTCCCCCGGAACATCATGAACTGGATCGCCTTTTCCCACGGCGCGGCGCTGTGCGGCTCGCTCATCGTCACCATCGGCGCGCAGAACGCCTTCGTGCTGCGGCAGGGCATCATGCGTGCGCACGTCGGCAAGATCGTGCTGCTGTGCGCGCTGTCGGACATGATCCTGATCGGCGCGGGCGTCGGCGGCGCGGCGGTGCTGGTCGAGCGTTACCCGACCTTCATCCATGCGGTGCTGTACGTCGGCCTCGCCTATCTCGCGTGGTTCGGCCTCAATGCATTGCGCCGCGCGCTGCGGCCAAATCACGCGACGCTCGACATGAACGGCGCACCCCAGGCCGCGCCGCAAGGCGCGCTGCCGGTGGTCATGATGACGCTCGCGTTCACCTGGCTCAATCCGCACGTGTATCTCGACACCTTCCTGCTGATCGGCACGGCCGGCGCGCGCGAACCGGAAGGCGCGCGGCTCGCGTTCGCGATCGGCGCGATGGCGGTCAGCCTGGTCTGGTTCACCGGGCTCGGCTATGGCGCGCGGCTGCTCGCGCCGCTGTTCCGCCGCGCCGGCGCGTGGCGCGTGCTCGACGGCGCGATCGGCGGCATGGTGCTGTTCCTCGCGGCCGTGCAGCTGCGGTGAGGAGCACATGCGCGCGGCCGTGCGCCGCGTCGCCGCGAGGCAGTGGATCGGCGCAGCATGCACAGAACCGCGCGCGCGACTGAGCCGCATTGCACGCGACATGCCGCGTTCGCTCCGCAACTGATCGCGCGCCACCCGTCCGCACCGCCCATCGCTCACGTCAATGCGCCGGCTCGGCCCGAGCCGCCCCTTCCGCGCGGCCGTTGATCCGATACAGGTACTGCGCGAGCGTATCGACCTGCTCGGCCGGCAGCGGCGCACCGTAGGCCACCCGCATCTTGTTGTTGATCGCCGTCCATTCCCGCAGCGTCAGCGGCGGCTGGCGCATCACCATGCCGGCCGAATGACAGATCAGGCATTGCCCGTTGGCGATCTCCGCGCCGGGCCCGGGCGGAAACACCTCACGGCTCACCGGCAGGCTCACATCCACGACCGAGAACGCCACGGCGCGCGCAGGCTCGCGCCGCGCGCCGACACGCCCGTCCGGCAGCCACGCGCGGAACGCGACCACGCCCGCGACGCCCGCCACGCCCACGATCAGCAGCCAACACAGTGCTCGATGCTTCATGCCGGTCTCCCCGATCAGATCACGTGCAGCGCAACGGATTCGACACCGTTGCGCATGAAACCCGAACCGTTCCAGTTCGATTGCAGCGGCTGCGCGACGCCCGCCGTATTGGTCGCCCGCACCATCAGCACGAGCGGCCCCGCCGCGGGCGGCGTGAGCGCGAGCCGCCAGCGACGGAAGCTGTACCGCCCGTAGTCGCGGTCGAGCGATGCATCGAGCCAAGTCCGCCCGCCGTCGGGCGACACCCGCACGCCCGCGACACCGCAGTCGCCCCCGAACGCGATGCCGCGCACCTCGGCCGACGCGCCGCGCGCGAGCCGCGCACCATCGGGCGGATTCGTGATGAACGAGCGCGGCACCATCCGGTTGATCGGGACCATCCGCACGCCGGTCTGCCCGGGCCGGACGTTCGCGCCCGGCGTATCGGGAATCAGGTAGGCGCGCGCGGTCCAGTAGTTGTCGTCGGGCCGGTCCAGCACCTCGATGTCGCTCAGCATCTTGACCCAGTAGGTCGCATACCAGCCGGGCACCACGAGCCGCAGCGGAAAACCGTTCAGCAGCGGCAGCGGTTCGCCGTTCATCAGGTACGCGATGACGGCCTCGCCGTCCAGCGCATGCTCGATCGCGAGCGACTTCTTGAACGCCGGCGTGTCCGGCATGATCGGCGTCTCCAGGCCGTTCATCCGCACCCGCAGCGCGCCCGCGCGCACTCCGGCCCGTTCGAGCACGTCCTTGAGGCGCACGCCCGTCCAGCGCGCGTTGCCCATCGCGCCATGCGCCCACTGCGCGCCCGGCACGCGCGGCGCGTAGTAGCCGCGCGAATTGCCCGAGCACTGGTTGACCGCCGCCACCTCGACCGGCTCGAAGTCGCGCACGAGCGTGTCGAGCGTCAGCGTGAGCGGCCGCTCGACATGTCCGTGCACGGCCAGCCGGAACGCCGCCGGGTCGATCCGGGTCGGGATGTTGGCCATGTGCCAGCGCACGTAGAACGCGTCGTTCGGCGTGAACAGGTGTCGATCGAACACCTCGAACGGCGTCTCCAGCAGCGGCGGACGCGTGCGCTGCAGGATCAGCGCGCCCTTCTGCGGGAAGTCCGTGGCGACCGCGCGGCGGCCGTTGCCGAACGGCAGCTCGACCATGCGCCCGACCGCGCCCCACGCATCGGCGCCCGCCGCGCCGGCGAGGCCGAGCCCGAGGGCGCGGGTCAGGAATCCACGCCGGTCGGCATGGGAGAACAACGGAGAACGACGCTTCGGCATCACGGCTCCTGGTGGTTGTTCATGCAACGATCCGGCCGATCGTCACGCGCTCGCGAACAAGCGCGACACGGCCTCCGCTTCTTCCTGCAATTCTCGCACCGAGCGCGCGATGCACGCGCGCGCGAACGCATCGAGTGCGAGGTCCGCCACACGGCGATAGCCGCCGCCCTCGCAGATCACCGGCACGCCGAACATGAGCCCGGGCGGCACGCCATGACTGCCGTCGGACGGTATGCTCATCGACACCCAGCGCCCATCGCTGCCGTGCAGCCAGTCGCGCATCTGATCGAGCGCCGCGTTCGCGGCCGAGGCCGCCGACGATGCGCCGCGCGCCTCGATCACCGCCGTGCCGCGCGCGGCGACGCACGGGATGAAGTGTTCGCGATACCAGCGCTCGTCGTCGATCAGGTCTTTCACGAACGCATCGCCGATGCGCGCGTAACGATAGTCGGCGAACATCGTCGGCGAATGATTGCCCCAGACGATCAGATGCTCGATCGCGTCGACCGGCGCGTCGCACCGCCGCGCGAGCATCGACGCCGCGCGGTTGTGGTCGAGCCGGATCATCGCGCTGATCGCGTCGTCCGGCAGATCGGGCGCGCAGCGGCGCACGATCGCCGCATTCGTGTTCGCCGGATTGCCGACCACCAGCACCTTCGCGTCGCGCCGCGCGACCGCGTTCAGCGCCTCGCCCTGCGCGCGGAAGATCGCCGCGTTCGCGTCGAGCAGGTCGCGCCGCTCCATGCCGCGCCCTCTCGGCTTCGCGCCGATCAGGAACGCGCAATCCGCGGCGCGGAACGCGGCGCGCGGATCGCTCGTCGCTTCCATGTGACGCAGCAGCGGGAACGCGCAGTCTTCCAGCTCCATCATGACGCCCTGCAGCGCCGCGCTTGCCTGCGGCAGGTCGAGCAGTTGCAGGACGACCGGCTGCCCGGGACCGTAGAGATCGCCGCGCGCGATCCGGAACAACAGCGAATAGGCGATCTGCCCGGCCGCGCCCGTGACGGCGACGTGTTTCGCGGGAACCTGAGGTGCATGCATCTTGAACTCCTGGGTCGGTGAGCCGGGCGCGCGACGCGATCGCGGCCGGGCGGTAGGAAACGGTGGGGAGCGGATGAAGGCGCGCGGCCGGTTCACGCCTGCGCGGCGGCGGGGGCATTCAGGCACGGCGCCTGGAACAGTCGCCCTTGCAGCACGCCGCGCAGCGTCCGGGTGGCGACGAGGCTCCAGAAGCCGAACAGCAGCGCGGCGAACACGGTGCCGAGCACGGCGAACGCGGTCAGCCCGGTGGCCCGATACAGGCCGAGCGTGGCGGCCGTATAGACGCCGAGCGGGAACGTGAAGCCCCACCAGCCGAGGTTGAACGACATGCCCTCCTTGCGGTAGCGCAGCGTGAACAGCGCGGCGATCGCGAACCACCAGACGCCCGCGCTCCAGAGCAGCAGCGCGCAGACGAGCCCGAGCGAATCCGCGAGCGCGCCGAGCGGGGCGAACGCGCTGCCCTGGAACACGACGGGCGCGACCTTGCCGAGCGCGAGGATGCCCAGCGCGCCGGTGCCGATCGGGCCGAGCGTGAGCCAGCTCGACGGCGCGAGATCGCGATGCGGCAGCTTGTGGACGACGAGACGGAAGAACACGAGGGTCAGCACCGCGAACGCCAGCGACAGAGAAATCGCCCACATCGCATAGCTGACGCCGACCACGCCGCGCGCGAAGGCGGCCGGCAGGTGCGGCGCGATCACGGCGCCGCTCGACGCCGCCACTTCCGGCGCGACGAGCGGCAGCAGCAGCACCGCGCTCACGCGCTCGAACGCATGGCTCTGGGCCGTGAACATCAGGTACGGCACGAGCACCGCCACGGCGACGGCGAGCGCCGCATCGAGGCACCACAGCGCGGCCGCGACGTCGTAGGCCACCGGGCCGACGCGCGGCGCGGCGAACAGCACGCAGCCGTTGATGATCGGCACGAGGCCCATCGGGATCGCGCCGAGGAACATCGACTGCAACGGGTGATGCAGCATCGGCCGAATCGTCTCCGGGTGGCGCAGCAGGCGCGCGAGCAGCATCGCCGCGCACAGCGCGTACAGCACGACGTTGACGGACCACAGCGTCGCGGCCAGCGCCTGCTGGCCGGGAAAGCGGAACGGCAGCGCGGCCAGCACCAGCGACACGATGCCGTTGCCCATCGTCATCGCGAACCAATTGGGGGTGAACTGCCTGATCTTGTCGCTCAGCGACTGGGCGGGCGCGCACGGCGCACTTGATACGGGATCGAACATCGCGGCCTCCATCGGCTATCGGCTATCCATGAAGGACACGATAGCGCCGCGCTTGACATATTAAAAATACATAAACAACATACGATCCATATCTTTTCTATATGGATCGTCCGCGCCATGAACTTCACGCACCTCGCCGCCTTCCTCGCCGTGGCGGAGGCGGGCAGCGTCACGGGCGCGTCGGCGCGCCTGCATGTCAGCCAGCCGGCGCTCACGCGCGAGATCCGCGAGCTGGAGGAACGCCTTGGCGTCACGCTGTTCGACCGGCGGCCGCGCGGCATGAGCCCCACCGAAGCAGGCCGCCTGCTCGCGCACTACGCGGCGCGGATCTTCTCGCTGTCGGATGAGGCCGAGGCGATGCTCGATGAATTCTCGGGGCTGGTGCGCGGCCACCTGAAGCTCGCGGCAAGCCGGACCATCGGCAGCTATCTGCTGCCGGCCGCGCTCGATGCGTTCTGCCGGCAGTATCCCGGGATCACGGTCGACGTCGAGGAGATGAACACGGAGCACGTCGAGGCCGCGCTGCTGACCTACGACCGCCAGCTCGGCTTCGTCGAAGGGCCGTTCGACGCCGAGGCGTTCGATTCGACCCGGCTCGGCCGCGACACGCTGATGCCGGTCGCGGCCCCCGCCCATCCGCTCGCGCGCAAGCGCAGGATCACTGTCGACGAACTCGCCCGCCATGATGTGCTGTCGCGTGAGCCGGGCTCGGGTACGCGCAACGCGGTCGAGGCCGCGTTCGCGCGGCACGGGCTCACGTTCTCGCCGCGTCTGTCGGTGGGCAGCGCGGAGGCGATGAATCGCCTGCTGGTGCGCGGCGGTGCATTTGCGTGGGTGTCGCGGCTCACGGTCGAGCGGGAACTGCAGACGGGCGCGCTCGTGCCGCTGCCGGTCGCGGACCTGACGATCGAGCGTGACCTCACGGTCATCTGGCGGCGTGACAGCGCGCTCACACCGGGCGCGCGGATTTTTCGCGATCTGCTTGTCGCTGAACAGGTCGCGGCGGGTTGAGCGCGCGCGTCATGCGTAAAAGGTTGGGCTAGATCAAATAGGCGGCGTCAGATTGGCTGGCGCAGTTCGGCCACTTTGAGGCGTTCAACAACCCGGGCTGGATGGTTGACAATCGATCACCATCAACCACGTGGGGTGCTCATGAACACTGATTGGCGAAGCTTGCGCAAAACTATGTATTCGGCCGATCGGCCGCCGGAGTGGCCTGATGGTGTGCGCGCCATATCCATTGATGGGACGTCATTCATTGGGGTCGACACGGAAACTGGCGAATTGTATTGGGACGGCAAGAAAGTAGTTACTCAGAAGCTAGTCACTTTGGGTCATTTGAACGCGCTCTTGCCATCTTGGCAGCAGTAGGCACCTTCGGCGTGTTCATTCTCGAATTGGGTCGGTCGGATGGTTGAAAGGCTGACGCGTGGCACGCAGCCGATCACAGACTCGTGCGATTCAGGTTACGTATGCTTCTTGCATGAAACGGCGCGCGGCCCCAAGCGGTCAATTTTGCTTACCACCCGATAGCGGTAAGTTAATGCCCATGTGCTGCAGTGCGCCAGTTCGTGAAAGCGAATAAAAGAACCCACCCAATAGACATATGCCCGCTCTGTCCTTAAGCTGTAGCGTTAGTACCGGAGGCGCGCACATAATTGGTCCAAGACCTTGACCGAGCGCAACGGTGGCAGAGGTGTAATACTGATTTCATGAAATATTAATGTTGTGGTTTTTTACACAGCATAGTTCACGGGCTGCGTAAGGCTGTAACTTGGACCGGACAACACGATGAAAATCAACTATGCACACTTGCGCGAGCGATCCACCTCAGGTGGTTGGATCGATTTTGCTGTTTTTGAGGCCCGCTCAACCAGCGGAACCGATTCTGCCAATTCAGATGTACTCGCGCGGTTGACAGCTAAGGCAAGAGCCGCGGGTCAGAAAATTGACCAATCCGCACTGGCTTTCCAAGAGGCCGGACGGATCAAGTTCTTTGGCGACAGGAAGCTGGTCGAATATCTCTCTAAAGCGGGTGTGCCTCGCTGGACTCATACGATCAATGACTAGTGATGCGTGCTACTTCTGGGGGAGGGGTTGCGATGTCGCGAAAATCACCGGCTCTTGAGCGGGAACTGGTCCTCGCGAAGGATCATCGACGAAAGTACGGTGTGCGGCTCACGTTTCAAGTTCGGCGCGCAGCTTACATTGGAGAGCTTGAGAGAGTTACGCTGCTTCTGCCTGATGGATCAGTGGCAACCATTCAGCCCGACGATGCATTCGACTTCGAAGTTGAAGGTGGCAAGTCCTACGACCTGACGGTTGAAGGTTTTCCCACTGCAAGCTACGCGGAGGCGGCGGGAATGCAGATGGCGCAAGCGCTGTTGCTGTGTGCGGTCAGCTTGGATTTCGGTCTGCGCCTTAGCTACATGTCTCATGAGCCGCCGACGGTCTTTGATAGAACACTTTCCGCAGGCATGTTCGGTTTTGCCACTGGGTACACCAGCTGGCCGCAAGACGTGGTGCTTTCTGAACTCTGGACGGCGATTAAGACGCCACTGCGGAATCGAAGGCTATTGCTATCGGTAGAGCTCTTTGCATCAGCCGCATTGGAGTCAAACGACCGTGCCCGGTTTGTGATGACCGTATCGGCACTCGAGCCGCTTGCAGTCCAGGATACTCTTGGGTCCGAGGTGTCGGACGTCGTTGATTCGCTAGCTATTGAGCTTTCTACGAACGCAAGCATCCCGGAAGATCTCAAGGATTCTCTGAAAGGAAGGTTGCTTCAACTGAAGCGTGAATCGGTACGACAAGCTTTGAAAAGGCATTGCCGCCGATGGTTCCCCGACGATCTAAACGCTTGGAAGAGTCTCGATCACGCGTACGGTTTGAGAAGTGAATTGCTGCACGAGGGGAGACCATCTGACCTTGACATTCTTCTTGCAGAGCAAACGAGGACAGTCTCAAACTACCTGCGGGCTATCTACGAAAAAGAGTTCGGATTGTCGTTTCGCGCACCAGTAGCATGATCCGTCTGATGAGAGACTGCGCGACAACCGTGCCCTGCTCTACGTATCAGGTCGATCGACGCGGACGTCTTATCGGCGGGCTTCGCCCACCTACTGTCCGCCACTCATCTCCGACGTTAATGGGCTGCTTTCTCCAGGTCCCAAAGGCAGTTTTGGGTCGAGGCTGTGTGGAAACACGTAACTCAGCGTCGGCGGGAGCAGATCCCGTGCCGCATTTTCGCAGCCTTCAGG
>NZ_JBXAPG010000055.1:0-42202 GCF_058803765.1 Burkholderia sp. GW821-FHT14F03 | reverse complement strand
GGGCGCTGTCGCGCGGGCCGGTCCGGTCATCGGCGGAGCGGAACGGGCGGCCTTCGCCGCGCGGTGCGCGCGGCTTGGCATCGCCGGCGCGGTCGTCGCGTTTCCAGGCGGGTTTCGCATCGCTACGGCGCTCGGTGCGTGCGTTGTCGCGCGGGCCGCCGCGGTCATCGGCGGAGCGGAACGGACGGCCTTCCCCGCGTGGTGCGCGCGGCTTGTCGTCACCGGGGCGGCCGTCGCGCTTCCAGGCGGGTTTCGAATCGCTACGGCGCTCGGGCCGTGCGCTGTCGCGCGGGCCGCCGCGGTCATCGGCGGAGCGGAACGGGCGGCCCTCGCCGCGCGGCGCGCGCGGCTTGGCGTCGCCGCCGCGATCCTCGCGTTTCCAGCCCGGCTTCGCGTCGGTCCGACGCTCGGCGCGCGAGCCGTCGTCGCTTGCGCGGAATCCGCGGGCGGGGGCGCGATCCGCGCCGCCGGCGGGTTTCTTCTTGGCCGGCGCGGCGGGCTTCGCGGCGGGCGCGACGGCGCGCACCGGCTTGCGGCCGACCAGGCTGCCGGCGCGCACGGGGGCGCGGCTCGGCGAGGCCGGTCGCGGATTCTTCACGGTCAATTTGGTGCGCATAAACGCAGAAACTTACTCACACTGCGATCGCACGCAGCAACTCGGTCTCGACCTGGATCTGCAGGCGGTTGTCGGACAAGCCGGCACCGTCCAGCAGGAACACGTCCTCGACGCGCTCGCCGAGCGTATTGATCCGCGCCGCATGGACGCCGACCCGGTGCTCAGCCAGCACGCGCGCGATCGAATAAAGAAGGCCCGGCCGGTCGTTGGCGGACACGGACAGGATGTAGTACTGGCCGCGCTCGTCGGCCCGGAGGTCGACGCGCGGTGTGATCGGGAAGGTGCGCGACAGGCGCGACAGCCGTCCCTTCGACGGGTCGGGCAGCGGCGCCGCGCCGGCCAGGCGCGCGGCGAGTTGCTGCTCGACGAGATTGGCGATGTCGCGATAATGCACGTCGCGCTCGGTCCGGGTCACGATGAAGTTGTCGAGCGCATAGCCGTGACGCGTCGTGCTCACGCGCGCATCGAGCACCGACAGCCCGTTGCGGTCGAAGTACGCGCAGATCCCCGCGAACAAGTCGGAGCGGTCCTGCACGTAGACGAGCACCTGCAGCGCGTCGCCGATCGGCGACGGACGGGCGCGCACGATCGCGGTGTCCGCGCGCACGTGCCGGCACAGCACGCGGGTCTGCCACGCGATGTCGGCCGGATCGTGCCGCAGGAAGTAGCCGACGTCGAGCTGGTCCCACAGTTCGCGGTGCGCATCGTCGGGCACGGTTTCGAGGCGCAGCAGCGCAAGCGCCTCCTCCTGGCGCGACTTCAGCTCCGAATGGGCGTCGGGCCGTGCGCCGCCGAGCACCGCGCTGGTCGCGCGGTACAGGTCTTCGAGCAGCTTGCCCTTCCACGCGTTCCAGACCTTCGGGCTGGTGCCGCGGATGTCCGCGACGGTCAGCAGGTACAGCGCGGTCAGCCAGCGCGGGTTGCCGACCAGCCCCGCGAAGCGCTTTATCACCTCGGGGTCGCTGGTGTCCTGCTTCTGCGCGACCTGGCTCATGGTCAGGTGATGCTGGACCAGCCACACGATCAGCGCGGCGTCCTCGCCGTCGATGCCGTGCTCGCGGCAGAAGCGTCGCGCATCGGCCATGCCGAGCGTCGAATGGTCGCCGCCGCGGCCCTTGGCGATGTCATGGAACAGCGCGGCGATGTACAGCACCCAGGGCCGTTCGAAGTTCGCGAACAGCTGGCTGCAGTACGGGTATTCGTGCGCGTGCTCGGCGAGCGCGAAGCGGCGGATGTTGCGCAGCACCATCAGGATGTGCTGGTCGACCGTGTACACGTGGTAGAGGTCGTGCTGCATCTGGCCGACGATGCGGCGGAAGTTCAGCAGGTAGCGGCCGAGCACGCTGGTCTGGTTCATCAGCCGGAACGCATGCGTGATGCCCTCGGGCTGCTGCAGGATCCGCAGGAACAGTTGGCGGTTCTGCGGATCGCGCCGCCAGGCGTTGTTCATCACGTCGCGCGAGTTGTACAGCGCGCGCAGCGTGCGCGCCGACAGGCCCTTCACGCCGCGGATCGTCTCGTACAGCAGGAATGCCTCGAGGATCGCGTCCGGGTGGCGCTCGAACAGGTCGTCGGCCGCGATCTCGAGCATCCCTTGCTTCTCGACGAAGCGGCCCGGCGACAGCACGCGCGTGATGCCGCTCGTGGCCGGGAACAGCTGGGCCTCGATGTTCTGGATCAGGATCGTCGCGAGCTGGGTGACCGCCTTCGCGGCCCAGTAGTAGCGGCGCATCAGCTGTTCGCTCGCGCGCCGCGCGGGCGTCGACGCGTAGCCGAAGCTCTCCGCGGCCTGGGTCTGCAGGTCGAACACGAGGATGTCCTGGCGGCGGCCGGCGATCACGTGCAGGCGCGCGCGCAGCGTTTTCAGGAAGCCCTCGTTGCGGCGCAGCTCGCGCGCCTCGCGCTCGGTGATGAGGCCGCGCGCCTCAAGCTCGCGCCAGCTGCTGCCGAAGCCCGCCGCGCGCGCGATCCACAGGATCGTCTGCAGGTCGCGCAGGCCGCCCGGGCTTTCCTTGAGGTTCGGTTCGAGGCTGTACGGCGTGTCCTGGAACTTCGCGTGGCGCTGGCGCATTTCCAGCACCTTGGCCTGGAAGAACGAGCGGGCGTCGAGGGCGTCGTGGTAGCGCAGCGTGAAGCGCTCGAACAGCGCGGTGCTGCCGATGATGCGGCGCGCCTCGAGCAGCGAGGTGCGCACCGTTACGTCCTGCTCGGCTTCCTCGAGGCATTGGTCCACCGTGCGCACGCTGCTGCCGATCTCGAGCCCGAGATCCCAGGCCATGCCGATGAAGCGCTCGATGCGCGCGTCCAGCTCGGCCGGATGCGCGTCCGGCAGCAGCACCAGGATGTCGACGTCGGAATAGGGGGCCAGTTCGCCGCGCCCGTAGCCGCCGACCGCGGCCAGCGCGAGCTGCGCCGGCAGCCCGCAGTCGTGCCAGACCTGGCGCAGCGCGTCGTCGGTGACGCGCGACAGCGCGTGCATCAGCGAGGTGACGTTGGCGGCCTGCCGGAAGCGGCCGAGCAACTCGGCCTTGGCCGCCTTGAACTCGGCCTTGTGCACGAGCGCTTCGGAGGGGACGGCGACGGGAACGCTCATGGACGGGACGGCGGGCGCGCGGCGGGTGGGCGGGGCAGGCTCAGAGCGCCGCGGCGGGGGCCGCGAACACCGGGCGCGCGGGCGTGCCGGCCGACACGGTCAGCACGTCGTAGCCGGTCTCGGTGACGAGCACCGTGTGTTCCCACTGCGCCGACAGGCTGCGGTCGCGGGTCTTGACGGTCCACTGGTCGGGCATCGTGCGGATGTCGCGCTTGCCGGCGTTGATCATCGGCTCGATCGTGAAGATCATGCCGGCCTGCAGCTCGATGCCGGTGCCTGGCCGGCCGTAGTGGACGACCTGGGGATCCTCGTGGAACACCGTGCCGATGCCGTGCCCGCAGTACTCGCGCACGACGCTGTAGCCCTGCGCCTCCGCGTGCTTCTGGATCGCGTGGCCGATGTCGCCGAGGTGGGCGCCGGGGCGCACCTGGTCGATGCCGAGCCACATGCACTCGTAGGTGGTCTGCACGAGCCGCTTCGCGAGGATCGAACCTTCGCCGATCAGGAACATGCGGCTCGTGTCGCCGAAGTAGCCGTCCTTGATGACGGTGATGTCGATGTTGAGCGCGTCGCCGTTCTTGAGCGTCTTGTCGCCCGGGATGCCGTGGCAGATCACGTCGTTGACCGAGGTGCAGATCGCCTTCGGGAACGGCGGGTAGCCGGGCGGCTGGTAGTTGAGCGGCGCGGGGACCGTGCCCTGCACGTTGAGCATGTACTCGTGGCAGAGGCGGTCGAGTTCGCCCGTCGTCACGCCCGCGGCGACGAACGGCGTGATGTAGTCGAGCACTTCGCTGGCGAGCCGGCAGGCGACCCGCATTTGCGCGATGTCATGTTCGTTCTTGAGCGTGATGGACATGGGTTGGTGCCTGGAATACGTTGAATCCCGCAATTATCGCACCTTATGCTCCGGGTCGCAGCCCTTGGCGGGCGCGCGGCGGGCCGTCGGCCGGGTTCGCCCCGATTGCGCGCACGGGCGGGCCGGGGGCGGGAAAATGGCGGGCGGCTTGAGGGGAGCGATAGGGGCGTGCTATACTCGCTGGCTAAGTCGATGCTGAATATCGCGTACTTTCCCCAATATGGGGCGGGAGTGCGCGGCAGAAGGCGGAGGCGCAGGGTCCGGCGTGTTGTGCCGGGCCGAATCGCAAGCCGGCGCATCCAGGGTGTCGTGGCGAGGTGAAAACCGCGTCCATGATACGGCAGCCGGCTTAAGACCCAACCCTCGCGGAGAATTCTCATGGCAATCACGATGCGCCAAATGCTGGAAGCCGGTGTCCACTTCGGTCACCAAACGCGCTTCTGGAACCCGAAGATGGCCCCCTTCATCTTCGGTCACCGTAACAAGATTCACATCATCAACCTCGAAAAGACGCTGCCGATGTACAACGACGCGCTGAAGTACGTGCGTCAGCTGGCAGCCAATCGGGGCACGATCCTGTTCGTCGGTACGAAGCGCCAATCGCGCGACACGATCTCGGAAGAGGCGCTGCGCGCCGGCATGCCGTACGTGAACGCGCGCTGGCTCGGCGGCATGCTGACCAACTTCAAGACGCTGAAGGTATCGATCAAGCGCCTGAAGGACATGGAAGCGGCCGTCGAATCGGGTGAAACCGAGAAGATGAGCAAGAAGGAAGCGCTGCTGTTCGAACGCGAGATCGCCAAGCTGCAAAAGTCGATCGGCGGCGTGAAGGACATGGGTGGCATTCCGGACGCCATCTTCGTGGTGGACGTCGGCTACCACAAGATCGCCGTGACGGAAGCGAACAAGCTCGGCGTGCCGGTCATCGCGGTGGTCGACACGAACCACTCGCCCGAAGGCGTGGACTACGTGATCCCGGGTAACGACGATTCGAGCAAGGCTGTTGCGCTGTACGCGCAAGGCGTCGCCGACGCGATCCTCGAAGGCCGTGCGAACGCGGTCAACGAAGTGGTCCAGGCGGCGCGCGGCGACGACGAATACGTCGAGGAAAACGCGTAACCGGTCCCGAGCCGGCATAAAAAGGGGGCTCTCAACAGGCCCCCTTTTTTTAAGCCGCTTTTCCTGGCAGGTGCGCTGGATCGCAGAGTGCGAAAAAGCGCGGAATTCCGGAAACGAATGCCTGCTGCCTGCGTCGAAGTGCGGGCGGCGTTGTAAACAGACTCAAGGAGCGAATGATGGCGGCAATTACCGCAAGCATGGTGGCAGAACTGCGCGCAAAGACCGATGCGCCGATGATGGAATGCAAGAAGGCCCTCACGGAAGCCGACGGCGATCTGGCGAAGGCGGAAGAGCTGCTGCGCGTGAAGCTCGGCAACAAGGCCAGCAAGGCTGCGTCGCGCGTGACGGCGGAAGGCATCGTCGCATCGTTCGTCGGCGCGGGCGCGGGCTCGCTCGTCGAACTGAACTGCGAAACCGACTTCGTCGCGAAGAACGACGACTTCAACGCGTTCGCGAAGACCGTCGCGGAACTCATCGCGACCCAGAACCCGGTCGACGTGGCCGCGCTGTCGGCGCTGCCG
This sequence comes from Burkholderia sp. GW821-FHT14F03, assembly GCF_058803765.1. NCBI lineage: Bacteria > Pseudomonadati > Pseudomonadota > Betaproteobacteria > Burkholderiales > Burkholderiaceae > Burkholderia > Burkholderia sp. GW821-FHT14F03. The sequence continues at coordinate 36,497 of NZ_JBXAPG010000055.1, read as the reverse complement.
CTCGAAGGCAAGACCGTTGACGAAGTGCGTCTCGCGCTGGTCGGCAAGATCGGCGAGAACATCTCGATCCGCCGCTTCGTGCGCTTCGCGACCGCGAACCAGCTCGCGACCTACCTGCACGGCAGCCGTATCGGCGTGATCGTCGAGTACACGGGCGCGGAAGAGCAGGTCGGCAAGGACGTCGCGATGCACATCGCGGCCATGAAGCCGGTCGCGCTGTCGTCGGCCGACGTGCCGGCCGATCTGATCGAGACGGAACGCCGCGTGGCCGAGCAGAAGGCTGCGGAATCGGGCAAGCCGGCCGAGATCGTCGCGAAGATGGTCGACGGCAGCGTCCAGAAGTACCTGAAGGAAGTGTCGCTGCTGAACCAGACGTTCGTGAAGAACGACAAGCAGACGATCGAACAGATGCTGAAGGCCGCCAATGCGGCAGTGCAAAAATTTGCACTGTTCGTGGTCGGCGAAGGCATCGAGAAGCGTCAGGACGACTTCGCGGCCGAAGTGGCCGCGCAGGTCGCTGCCGCAAAGCAGCAGTAATTCGCAGTCCGCTTGACCCGCGGCGCGCGTCCGTGCGCCGCGGGCCGGCAGCGCCGCCGGGCGGGGCCTCCCGGTCCCGCCGCGACGGCGGCGCTTGCCCGAATCAGCATTTCGCCCCTACAGTTCGTGCTTGTCATCCTCTCGTCGCTCGGAAGCCCCTATGTCCAATGCCTATAAACGCGTCCTCCTCAAACTTTCCGGCGAAGCGCTGATGGGCGATGATGCCTTTGGCATCAACCGCGCAACGATCGAACGGATGGTGGCCGATATCGCGGAGGTCGTGCGGCTCGGCACGCAGCTCGCGGTGGTGATCGGGGGCGGCAATATTTTCCGCGGCGTCGCGGGCGGCGCGGCCGGCATGGATCGCGCGACCGCCGACTACATGGGAATGCTCGCGACGATGATGAACGCGCTCGCGCTGCAGGATGCGATGCGCCACGCGGGCATCGAGGCGCGCGTGCAGTCCGCGCTGCGCATGGATCAGGTGGTCGAGCCGTACATCCGGCCCCGTGCGATTCGCCAGCTCGAGGAAGGCCGGGTCGTGATCTTCGCGGCCGGGACCGGCAACCCGTTCTTCACGACCGACACGGCGGCCGCGCTGCGCGGCTCCGAGGTGGGCGCGGAGGTGGTGCTGAAGGCGACCAAGGTCGATGGCGTGTACTCGGCCGATCCGAAGAAGGATCCGTCGGCGACCCGCTATTCGACGATCAGTTTCGACGAAGCGATCGGCCGCAATCTGCAGGTCATGGACGCGACGGCGTTCGCGCTGTGCCGCGACCAGAAGCTGCCGATCCGTGTGTTTTCGATCAACAAGCCGGGCGCGCTCAAGCGCATCGTGCTGGGTGAGGACGAGGGCACCCTCGTCCACGTGTAAACTCTCGCGGAAGCGGGCCCGGCATGACGCCGCGCGCGTGCGGGCCCGCCTCGTTTTGAAGAATAGAAGGTTCGGAGGTTGAAATGAGTGTCGCTGATGTCAGGAAGAACGTCGAGCAGAAGATGCAACGCTCGATCGAAGCATTCAAGAACGATCTGGCGAAGATCCGCACGGGCCGCGCCCACGCCGGTCTGCTCGATCACGTGCAGGTCGACTACTACGGCTCGATGGTGCCGATTTCCCAGGTCGCCAACGTGACGCTCGTCGATGCGCGCACGATCGGCGTGCAGCCGTGGGAAAAGAACATGGTCGCGAAGGTCGAGAAGGCGATCCGCGAAGCGGACCTGGGCCTGAACCCGGCGACCACCGGCGACCTGATCCGCGTGCCGATGCCCGCGCTGACGGAAGAGCGCCGCCGCGAGCTGACCAAGGTCGTGAAGGGCGAGGGCGAGACGGCGAAGGTGGCCGTGCGCAATCTGCGCCGCGACGCGAACGAGCAGTTGAAGAAGCTCGTCAAGGACAAGGAAATCTCGGAAGACGACGAGCGCCGCGCGAGCGACGACGTGCAGAAGCTGACGGACAAGTCCGTCGCCGAGATCGACAAGCTCGTGCAGACCAAAGAAGCCGAGATCATGACGGTTTGACGCGCTTCGTGCGTCGCATTTTTCCCGCAGCCAGAGTCTCAGCGGCCATGACTTATACCAGCTCTACCGTTCGCGTGCCTGACGTCGCACACGTGCCGCGTCACATCGCGATCATCATGGACGGCAATGGCCGTTGGGCGACCGAACGCCGCCTGCCCCGCGTCGCGGGGCACACCCGCGGCGTCGACGCGGTGCGTTCGGTCGTCGAAGGCTGCGCGCGCGCGGGGGTCCAGTACCTGACGCTGTTCGCGTTCAGTTCCGAGAACTGGCGGCGGCCGACCGACGAGGTGTCGTTCCTGATGCGCCTGTTCGTCACCGCGCTCGAGCGCGAGGTCGGCAAGCTGCACGCGAACGGCATCCGCCTGCGCGTCGTCGGCGATCTGACGAAGTTCGAGCCGCGCATCCAGGACCTGATCCGCCGCGCCGAAACCAAGACGGCCCGCAACACCCGCCTGACCCTGACGATCGCCGCGAACTACGGCGGCCGCTGGGACATCCTGGAGGCGACCCGCAAGCTGGTCGCGGAAACGGCCCGCGAAGGCCGCGAGGCCGAGGTGTCCGAGGACGCCTTCGCGCGCCACCTGGCGATGGCCTATGCGCCCGAGCCGGACCTGTTCATCCGCACGGGCGGGGAGCAGCGCGTCAGCAACTTCCTGCTGTGGCAGCTCGCCTACACCGAGTTCTATTTCACCGATAAATACTGGCCGGACTTCGACGCGGCGGCGCTTGCCGAGGCGCTTGCGTCGTACACCGAGCGCGAACGCCGCTTCGGGCGCACCAGCGCGCAACTCGAACCGCAGGCCCAGGACGCCGACTCCCTTTCATGCTGAAAACCCGTGTCATCACGGCGATCGTGCTGCTGGCGGTGCTGCTGCCCGTCACGCTGTTCGCGCCGCTTGGCGGGTTCGGCGCGTTGATCGCGCTGGCCCTCGTGTTCGCCGCATGGGAATGGGCGCGCCTGCTCAAGGTGGGCGGCCCGGGGCCCGTCCTCTACGCGCTCGCCGCCGCCGCCGTGCTTGCCGCGAGCACGCGGCTCGGCATCGGCGTGACCGAATCGCGGCCGCTGTTCGAGGCGGCCGGCGTGTTCTGGCTGCTGGCCGGCCCGTTCGCGCTGTGGCGCAAGCCGACCCTGGCCGAGCGTGCCTGGCGGCCGTTCCTGCTGATCGCGGGCCTCGTCGTGTTCGCCGCCTGCTGGCATGCGCTTGTCGCCGCGCGCGCGCAGGGCGTGCCGTTCGTGCTGTCGCTGCTGCTAGTGGTATGGCTGGCCGATATCGGCGCATACTTCGCGGGCAAGGGCTTCGGCAAGCACAAGCTCGCGCCGTCCGTGAGCCCGGGCAAGACCTGGGAAGGCGCGGCGGGCGGCTGGCTCGCGGTGATGATCGTCGCGGGCGTCGCGATCGCGACGCATGCCTATGACCCGACCCTGTTTTCGTCCCTGGCGGGGCGCTATGGCGCCGCGGGCGCGTTCGCGGCGCTGACGCTGCTGGTCGCGTTCAGCGTGATCGGCGACCTGTTCGAATCGCTGCTGAAGCGCCAGGCCGGCGTGAAGGATTCGAGCGGCCTGCTGCCGGGTCACGGCGGCGTGCTCGACCGGGTGGATGCCCTGTTGCCGGTGCTGCCGCTCGCGATGCTACTGCTCGGTTAAAACCAGACTGATATCTATGCAAAAACGCCTGACATTGCTCGGTTCCACGGGCTCGATCGGAGACAGCACGCTCGACGTCGTCGCGCGGCATCCCGAGCGCTTCTCGGTCTACGCGCTGACCGCCCACCGCAACGGGGACAAGCTCGTCGGGCAGTGCCTGACCTTCGCGCCGGAAGTCGCGGTGGTCGGCGACGCCGACACCGCCGCGCAGGTCGAGGCGCAGTTGCGCGCGGCCGGCAGCCGGACCCGCGTCGAATACGGCCCGCAGGCGCTCGTCGAGGTCTCGAAGAGCGACGGCTGCGACACGGTGGTGGCCGCGATCGTCGGCGCGGCGGGGCTCGCGCCGAGCCTGGCCGCCGCGCGCGCGGGCAAGCGCATCCTGCTGGCGAACAAGGAATCGCTGGTGATGTCGGGTTCGATCTTCATGGACGCGGTCCGCGACCACGGCGCGATCCTGCTGCCGGTCGACAGCGAGCACAACGCGATTTTCCAATGCATGCCGCGCGACGCGGCCGAGCACGGCGGGATCGCGAAGATCATCGTGACCGCGTCGGGCGGCCCGTTCCGCACCCGCGAGCCGGCGACGCTCGTCGACGTGACGCCGGATGAAGCGTGCAAGCACCCGAACTGGGTCATGGGCCGCAAGATCTCGGTCGATTCGGCGACGATGATGAACAAGGGCCTCGAGGTGATCGAGGCGCACTGGATCTTCGGCCTGCCGAGCGAACGCATCGACGTGCTGATCCACCCGCAGAGCGTGATTCACTCGATGGTCTCGTACCGCGACGGCTCGGTGCTCGCGCAACTCGGCAACCCCGACATGCGCACCCCGATCGCGCACGCGCTGGCCTATCCGGAGCGGGTCGACGCGGGCGTCGCCTCGCTCGATCTCGCACAGATCGCCTCGCTGACCTTCGAGAAGCCCGATTACACGCGCTTTCCGTGCCTCGCGCTCGCGATCCAGGCGCTCGAGGCGGGCGGCGTCGCGAGCGCCGCGCTGAACGCGGCCAACGAGATCGCGGTCGACGCGTTCCTGTCGCGCCGGATCGGCTTCATGGCGATCGCGCAGACGGTCGACTCGGTTCTGAACGGCCTGTCCAATCGCACGCCGAGCGGGCTTGACGACGTCATCGGCGCCGACGCCGACGCGCGTCGCGCGGCCGCCACCTTCATCGAGACGCTGCCCACGCCGAGCGTGGAGCGCGCGTTCTGAGCGGGGTGCTCGTGGGCGTGCTGGTCGAACTGGCGGCATTCGCGGTGGCGATCGGCGTGCTGGTCGTCGTGCACGAGTACGGGCACTATCGCGTCGCGCGCTGGTGCGGCGTGAAGGTGCTGCGTTTCTCGATCGGCTTCGGCACGCCGCTCGTGCGCTGGGTCAGCAAGAAGACCGGCACCGAGTGGACTTTGTCCGCGCTGCCGCTCGGCGGCTACGTGAAGATGCTCGACGAGCGCGACCCGGGGCCGGGCATCCGGCCCGAGGAGCGGGGGCAGGCCTTCAACCGCCAGCCGGTCGCGAAACGGATCGCGATCGTCGCGGCGGGTCCGGCCGCGAACTTCCTGCTGGCGATCGCCTTGTTCTCGCTGGTGTTCGCCACCGGCGTGACCGAACCGGCCGCCATCGTCGCGGCGCCGCCCGCGGGCACGGTCGCCGCGCGGGCCGGCTTCGACGGCAACGAGACCATCGTGTCGATCCGCGCCGCGCAAGGCGGCGAGGCCGAGCCGGTGCGTTCCTGGTCGGACCTGCGCTGGAAGCTGCTCGGCGCGGCCTTCGATCACGGCGAGGTGGTGCTCGGCGCACGCGTCGACGGCGCGACCTACGACTTCCGCGTGGATCTGCGCGATTTCCCCGACCGCAACATCGACGACGATTTCATGACGCGCCTCGGCTTCGAGGTCGGCGGCGGCGCGCCGTCGGTCGCGTCGGTGCTGCCGGGCAGCGCGGCCGAGCAGGCGGGGCTGCGGCCGGGCGACCGGCTGATCGCGCTCGACGGCGCGCCGGTCGGCAGTTCGACGCGTTTCATCGGCGACGTGAAGTCGCATGCGGGCCGTTCGCTTGCGCTGCGCATCGAGCGCGGCGGCGTCGAACAGACCCTGGCGATCGTGCCGCAGGCGCAGCGCGACGAGGAGACCGGGCAGACGATCGGCCGCATCGGCGCGGCGCTGACGATGCCCGCGCGCGGCGTCGAGGTGCGCTACGGCCCGCTCGAGAGCGTGGAGCTGGGCGCGCGCCGGACCTGGGAGATTTCGCTGTATTCGCTGCGAATGTTCGGGCGGATGATCACCGGCGAGGCGTCGATCAAGAACCTGTCCGGGCCGGTGACGATCGCCGACTACGCGGGCAAGAGCGCGCGCCTCGGATGGTCGGCGTTCCTATCGTTTCTCGCCCTTGTCAGCATTAGCCTGGGGGTGTTGAACTTGTTACCGATTCCCGTTTTGGACGGGGGGCATCTGTTATATTATCTGGTTGAAGCCGCAACCGGTAAAGCCGTATCGGAACGCTGGCAACTGATTCTGCAACGCGCCGGATTGATCTGCATCGTCGTGCTGTCGGCGATCGCGCTGTTCAACGATCTGGCTCGGTTAATCCATTTCTGAAGCGTCAGGCGGGTGCCGGAGGGCGACCCGCCTGATCTGATGCAAGCTTAAACACTGGGGATGCACGTTGTTCAAACCTCATCGCTTTGTACCTAAGACGGTTGCAGCCGTGGCGCTCGCCGTGCACGGCCTCGCGGCCCACGCAACGGCACCTTTCGTCGTGCAAGACATCCGGATCGAGGGCTTGCAGCGCGTCGAAGCGGGGACCGTGTTCGCCTATCTGCCGATCAAGCAGGGTGATACGTTCTCCGACGACAAGGCGTCCGAGGCGATCCGCGCGCTGTACGCGACCGGCTTCTTCACCGACGTCCGGGTCGCGACCCAGGGCAGCGTGGTGATCGTGCAGGTGCAGGAGCGGCCGGCGATCGCGTCGATCGACTTCACCGGCATCAAGGAATTCGACAAGGACAACCTGAACAAGGCGCTCAAGGCCGTCGGGCTGTCCCAGGGGCGCTACTACGACAAGTCGCTCGTCGACAAGGCGGAGCAGGAGCTCAAGCGCCAGTACCTGACGCGCGGCTTCTACGCGGCGGAGGTGACCACCACGGTCACGCCGGTCGACGCGAACCGCGTGTCGATCCTGTTCTCGGTCGCCGAGGGGCCGAGCGCGAAGATCCGCCAGATCAACTTCATCGGCAACAAGACCTACAGCACCAGCGCGCTGCGCGACGAGATGCAGCTGTCGACACCGAACTGGTTCTCCTGGTACACGAAGAACGACCTGTACTCGAAGGAAAAGCTCACGGGCGACCTCGAGAACGTCCGCTCGTACTACCTGAACCGCGGCTACCTCGAGTTCAACATCGAGTCGACCCAGGTCTCGATCTCGCCCGACAAGAAGGACATGTACCTGACGGTCACGCTGCATGAAGGCGAGCCGTACACGGTGTCGGGCATCAAGCTCGGCGGCAACCTGCTCGACCGCGAGGCCGAACTCAAGAAGCTGATCACGATCAAGCCGGGCGACCGCTTCTCCGCGGAGAAGCTGCAGAAGACCACGCGCGCGATCGTCGACAAGCTCGGCGAGTACGGCTACGCGTTCGCGACCGTCAACGCGCAGCCGGAGATCGACCAGGTCACGCACAAGGTGAACCTGACGCTCGTCGTCGACCCGAGCCGCCGCGTATACGTGCGCCGCATCAACGTCGTCGGCAACACCCGCACGCGTGACGAGGTGGTGCGCCGCGAGATGCGCCAGCTCGAAAGCTCGTGGTTCGATTCGAGCCGCCTCGCGCTGTCGAAGGACCGCGTGAACCGGCTCGGCTATTTCACCAACGTCGACGTGTCGACGGTGCCGGTCGACGGCACCGCGGACCAGGTCGACGTGAACGTCAAGGTCGAGGAAAAGCCGACCGGCGCGATCACGCTGGGCGCGGGCTTCTCGTCGACCGACAAGGTCGTGCTGTCGGCGGGCGTGTCGCAGGACAACGTGTTCGGCTCGGGCACGAGTCTCGCGGTCAACGTGAACACCGCGAAGAGCTACCGCACGCTGACCGTCACGCAGGTCGACCCGTACTTCACGGTCGACGGCATCAAGCGGATCACCGACGTCTACTACCGGACGTACCAGCCGCTGTACTACTCGACGAACTCGAGCTTCCGCATCATCACGGCGGGCGGCAACCTGAAGTTCGGCATCCCGTTCTCGGAAACGGACACGGTGTTCTTCGGCGCGGGCTTCGAGCAGAACCGCCTCGACGTCGACTCGAACACGCCGGCCGCGTACCAGGATTACGTGAACGAGTTCGGCCGCGTGTCGAACACGGTGCCGCTGACGGTCGGCTGGTCGCGCGACGCGCGCGACAGCGCGCTGATCCCGAGCCGCGGCTACTTCACGCAGGCGAATGCCGAGTACGGCGCGCCGATCGGCAAGATCCAGTACTACAAGATGGACCTGCAGGCGCAGTATTACTATTCGTTCTCGCGCGGCTTCATCCTGGGCCTGAACCTGCAAGGCGGCTACGGCAACGGTATCGGCAATCCGTACCCGATCTTCAAGAACTACTACGCGGGCGGTATCGGGTCGGTGCGCGGCTACGAGCCGAGCTCGCTCGGCCCGCGCGATACGATCACCAACGATCCGATCGGCGGCTCGAAGATGGTGGTGGGTAATATCGAGCTGACGTTCCCGCTGCCTGGCACGGGGTACGACCGCACGCTGCGCGTGTTCACGTTCCTCGACGCCGGTAATGTGTGGGGCAATGCGCCGGGCGGCACCAGCACCGGCGCGAACGGTCTGCGCTATGGCTATGGCGTGGGTCTCGCGTGGATCTCGCCGATCGGGCCGCTCAAGCTGAGTCTGGGCTTCCCGCTGCAGAAACACGAAGGCGATCAGTACCAGAAGTTCCAGTTCCAGATCGGGACGGCATTCTGATCGAACCAGCATTGACTACAGCATCGAGAGGGTAATTTTGCTAACCGGTAAGTTTTCGAAACGAGTGATGTGTGCGTTGGCGCTGGCGGCCGCCCTGGGCGCGACCGCGGCGCACGCCCAGGACGTCGCCCGCATTGCGGCGGTCAATTCGGATCGGATCCTGCGCGAGTCCGCGCCCGCGAAGGCGGCGCAGACGAAGCTCGAAGCCGAGTTCGCGAAGCGCGACAAGGATCTGCAGGACATGGCCGCGCGCCTGAAGACGCTGTCCGACGGGCTCGACAAGAACGGCGCGTCGATGTCGGCGACCGATCGCGCGCAGAAGCAGCGCGACCTGGCGCAGCTGGACACCGACTTCCAGCGCAAGCAGCGCGAGTTCCGCGAGGACCTGAACCAGCGCCGCAACGAGGAGCTGGCGGCGGTGCTCGACAAGGCGAACAAGGTCATCAAGCAGATCGCGGAGCAGCAGAACTACGATCTGATCGTGCAGGAAGCCGTCTACGTGAGCCCGCGCATCGACATCACCGACAAGGTGCTGAAGGCGCTGTCGTCGTCTTCCACGTCGAACTGACGGAGCGGCACGCGCATGGCATTGACGCTTGACGCACTCGTGACCCGGTTCGGCGGCGAAGTCGCCGGCGATCGGACCTGCGAAGTCGCCGGCCTCGCGCCGCTCGACCAGGCGGGGCCGGGGCAACTGGCGTTCCTCGCGAACCCGAAGTACCTGGCGCAGGTCGAGACGACTCGCGCCGGCGCGGTGCTGATCGCACAGCGCGACCTCGAGAAGCTGGGCGCGGCCGCGGCCGGGCGCAACTTCATCGTGACGCCGAATCCGTACGCGTACTTCGCACGGGTCGCGCAGATGTTCATCGATCTGGCCGCGCCGCCGAGCGCGGCCGGCGTGCATCCGAGCGCGATCATCGATCCGGCCGCGCAGGTTGCCGCGAGCGCCGTGATCGGCCCGCGCGTGACGGTCGAGGCCGGCGCCGTGATCGGCGAGCACGCACGGCTCGACGCGAACGTGTTCGTCGGCCGGGGCACGCGCATCGGCGAGGGCGCGCACCTGTATCCGAACGTGTCGGTCTACCACGGCTGCCGGCTCGGGCCGCGCGTGATCGTGCACGCGGGCGCGGTGATCGGCTCGGACGGCTTCGGTTTCGCGCCGGACTTCGTCGGCGACGGCGACGCGCGCACCGGCACCTGGGTCAAGATCCCGCAGGTCGGCGGCGTGTCGATCGGGGCGGATGTCGAGATCGGCGCGAACACGACGATCGACCGCGGCGCGATGGCCGACACGGTGATCGAAGACTGCGTGAAGATCGACAACCTCGTGCAGATCGGCCACAACTGCCGGATCGGCGCGTACACGGTGATCGCCGGCTGCGCCGGGATCGCGGGCAGCACGACGATCGGCCGCCACTGCATGATCGGCGGCGCGGTCGGCGTCGCCGGCCACGTCACGCTGGGCGACTACGTGATCGTCACCGCGAAGTCGGGCGTGTCGAAATCGCTGCCGAAGGCCGGCATCTATACGAGCGCGTTCCCGGCCGTCGAGCATGGCGACTGGAACAAGAGCGCCGCGCTCGTGCGCAATCTCGACAAGCTGCGCGATCGCATCAAGGCGCTCGAAACCGCGCTCGCGGCGCGCGACGGCGGCGCCGGCGCATAACCGCATGATCAGGGCGGGCCGGCTTCCGGGCCGGCTGTTCCGACCGCCGGGCGAGCGTTGCCTGGGCTGCGCCCGCCCGCATTCGTATTCAATCCCCACGCAGCCATTGCGTGAGACGAACCATCATGAGCACTGAAAAAATCAACCTCGACATCCACAAGATTCTCACGCTGCTGCCGCATCGCTACCCGATCCTGCTGGTCGATCGCGTGCTCGAGCTCGAGCCGCACAAGGGCATCAAGGCGCTGAAGAACGTGACGATCAACGAGCCGTTCTTCACGGGACATTTCCCGAAGCGGCCCGTGATGCCGGGCGTGCTGATCCTGGAAGCGCTCGCGCAGGCCGCCGCGCTGCTCACGTTCGCGGAAGAACAGCCGAAGGATCCCGAAAACACGCTGTACTACTTCGTCGGCATCGACGGCGCGCGCTTCAAGCGCGTGGTCGAGCCAGGCGACCAGCTGATCCTCAATGTCACGTTCGAACGCTATATCCGTGGCATCTGGAAGTTCAAGGCGGTCGCGGAAGTGGACGGCAAGGTCGCGGCGGAAGCCGAGCTGATGTGCACGGTCAAGACGACCGACTCGGCGCCCTGAGGCGCGCGGCACGCATCGGGCACAACGCGACTTCACACTGAGAGGCAAGGGCGCATGAGCAGGATTCACTCCACGGCGATCATCGAGCCGGGCGCGCAGGTTCACGAAACGGTCGAGATCGGCCCGTACGCCATCGTCGGTCCGCACGTGACGATCGGGGCCGGCACCACGATCGGCTCGCACAGCGTGATCGAAGGCCACACGACGATCGGCGCCGATAATCGCATCGGCCACTATGCGTCGGTCGGCGGCCGTCCGCAGGACATGAAGTACAAGGACGAGCCGACCCGGCTCGTGATCGGCGATCGCAACACGATCCGCGAATTCACCACGATCCACACGGGCACCGTGCAGGATGGCGGCGTGACGACGCTCGGCGACGACAACTGGATCATGGCCTATGTGCACATCGGCCATGACTGCCGGGTCGGCAGCAACGTGATCCTGTCGAGCAACGCGCAGATGGCGGGGCACGTCGAGATCGGCGACTATGCGATCGTCGGCGGCATGTCGGGCGTGCACCAGTTCGTGCGGATCGGCGCGCATTCGATGCTGGGCGGCGCGTCGGCGCTCGTCCAGGACATCCCGCCGTTCGTGATCGCGGCCGGCAACAAGGCGGAGCCGCACGGCATCAACGTCGAGGGGCTGCGCCGCCGCGGCTTCTCGCCGGATGCGATCTCGGCGCTGCGCAGCGCCTATCGCCTGCTGTACAAGAACGGCCTGACGCTGGAGGACGCGAAGCTGCAACTGCGCGAGCTGGCGACGGCGGGCGGCGACGGCGATGCGCACGTCAAGGCGCTCACCGACTTCATCGACGCGTCGCAACGCGGCATCATCCGCTAAGCGATGGCGCTCCAACCGAATCCGCTGCGGGTCGCGCTGGTCGCCGGCGAGCCGTCGGGCGACCTGCTCGCGGCCTCGCTGCTGGGCGGGCTGCAGGCGCAGCTGCCGGCGTCGTCCCGCTACTACGGGATCGGCGGCCCGCGCATGGCCGCGGTCGGCTTCGACGCGCACTGGCCGATGGAGAAGCTCTCGGTGCGCGGTTACGTCGAGGCGCTGCGCCACATCCCGGAGATCCTGCGGATCCGCGGCGAGCTGAAGCGGCAGTTGCTGGCGGAGCCGCCCGATGTGTTCATCGGCGTCGATGCGCCGGACTTCAACTTCGGGCTCGAGCACGCGCTGCGCGACGCCGGCATTCCGACGATCCATTTCGTCTGCCCGTCGATCTGGGCGTGGCGGGGTGGCCGGATCAAGAAGATCGCCAAGGCCGTCGACCACATGCTGTGCGTGTTCCCGTTCGAGACCGCGCTGCTTGAGAAGGCGGGCGTCGCCTCGACCTACGTCGGCCATCCGCTCGCGGACGAAATCCCGCTCGAACCGGACACGCACGGCGCGCGCATCGCGCTCGGCCTGCCGGACAGCGGCCCCGTGATCGCGGTGCTGCCGGGCAGCCGGCGTTCGGAGATCGAGCTGATCGGCCCGACCTTCTTTGCCGCGATGGCGCTGATGCAACAGCGCGAGCCCGGCGTGCGCTTCGTGATGCCTGCCGCGACGCCGGCGCTGCGCGCGCTGCTGCAGCCGCTCGTCGACGCGCATCCGCACCTGTCGCTGACGCTCACCGACGGGCGTTCGCAGGTCGCGATGACGGCCGCCGACGCGATCCTCGTGAAGAGCGGCACGGTCACGCTCGAGGCGGCGCTGCTCAAGAAGCCGATGGTGATCTCGTACAAGGTGCCCTGGCTGACCGGGCAGATCATGCGTCGCCAGGGCTATCTGCCGTACGTCGGCCTGCCGAACATCCTCGCCGGCCGGTTCGTGGTGCCGGAGCTGCTGCAGCATTTCGCGACGCCCGAGGCGCTCGCGGACGCAACGCTCACGCAGCTGCGCGACGAAGCCAACCGGCGCACGCTGGTCCAGATTTTCACCGACATGCATCATGCATTGCGCCAGAACACCGCGCAGCGCGCGGCCGAAGCCGTCGCGCGCGTGATCGAAAGCAGGAAACCCCGTTCATGAATGCCATGCGTGGCGCGTCCGCCGCGCCTCAATCCGGTCTCGACTTCAGCCTGCCCGACGAACGCGTGTGCGGCGTGGATGAAGCCGGGCGCGGCCCGCTCGCCGGCCCGGTCGTCGCCGCCGCGGTGATCCTCGATCCCGCCCGCCCGATCGACGGGCTCGACGATTCGAAGGCGTTGAGCGCCAAGAAGCGCGAACGGCTCTATGAGCTGATCGTCGCGAACGCGCAGTCCTATTGCGTTGCCTCGGCGTCCGTCGAGGAGATCGATACGCTCAACATCCTGCACGCGACGATGCTCGCGATGAAGCGCGCCGTCGAAGGTCTCGCGGTGCGTCCGACGCTCGCGCAGATCGACGGCAATCGCTGCCCGACGCTGTCGGTGCGCAGCGAGGCGATCATCGGCGGCGACGCGCTGGTGCCGAGCATCTCCGCCGCGTCGATCCTCGCGAAGGTGACGCGCGACCGGATGCTGGTCGAACTGCATGCGCGCTTCCCGATGTACGGCTTCGACGCGCACGCGGGCTACGGCACCGCGAAGCATCTCGCCGCGCTGCGCGAGCATGGCCCGTGCGAGGCGCACCGCCGCACCTTCGCACCGGTGCGCGCGGCCTTGAAGCCGTCCCGATGAAAGCGATCACCTCCCGCGACAACCCGCTCTACAAGCGCCTGAAGGCGCTGGCCGGTTCGACGCAGCAGCAGCGGCGCGCCGGCCAGGCGCTGCTCGAAGGGCTGCATCTCGCGAGCGCGTACCTCGATACGGCCGGGCAGCCGGCGCTGTGCGTGGTCACCGACGGCGCGCTGCAACTCGACGAGGCGCGCGCGCTGGTCGAGCGCGTCGGCGCCGAGCGGGTCGTCACGCTGCCGGATGCCTTGTTCGGCCAGTTGTCGACGCTCGTGAACGGCATCGGCTTCCTGATGCTCGTCGAGACGCCCGCGCCGACGCTGCCGGAGCGGGTGGCCGTGACGAGCGTCGTGCTCGACGGCGTGCAGGACGCGGGCAACGTCGGCTCGATCCTGCGCAGCGCGGCGGCGGCGGGCGTGACGCAGGTGTTCTGCGCGCCGGGCACCGCGCATGCGTGGTCGTCGAAGGTGCTGCGCGCGGGCATGGGCGCGCATTTCCTGCTCGAGGTGTACGAGGACGTCGACGCGCAGACGCTGATCGAACGGCTCGACGCGCCGGTCGCGCTGACCGATTCGCATGGCGCGCAGGCGCTCTACGATTGTGATCTCGCGCAGCCCGTGGTGTGGGTGTTCGGTAACGAGGGCGCGGGCGTGTCGGCGCGCTGGCGCGAGGCCGCGACGCATCGCGTGACGATTCCGCAGCCGGGCGGCATGGAATCCCTCAATGTCGCGGCTGCTGCGGCGGTGTGCCTGTTCGAGCAGTGCCGGCAGCAGCGGGGCGCGTGACGCGCGCGTCGCGAGCCATGAAAAAATGCCGCGGCGACGCGGCATTTTTTCTGTGAGGCGCGGCACGCGGCCGTCCGGTTTCAGTACGACTGCCGTTCGAGCTTGATTTCCTGCAGGATCGTTGTCGCGATCTCCTCGATCGACTTGTGGGTCGACGACAGCCATTTGATCCCTTCGCGCCGCATCATCGCCTCGGCCTCGTTGATCTCGTAGCGGCAGTTCTCCGGGGCGGCATATTTGCTGCCCGGTCGGCGCTCGTTGCGGATCTCCGAGAGCCGCTGCGGATCGATCGACAGCCCGAACAGCTTGTCGCGGTGCGCGACGAGCGGCGTCGGCAGCTTGCCGCGCTCGAAATCCTCGGGGATCAGCGGGTAGTTGGCCGCCTTCACGCCGTACTGCATCGCGAGATAGAGGCTGGTCGGGGTCTTGCCGCTGCGCGACACGCCGACCAGGATCACGTCGGCGTCGGCCAGGTTGCGGTTCGACTGGCCGTCGTCGTGCGCGAGCGAGAAGTTGATCGCCTCGATCCGGCTCTTGTATTCATCGGTGTCGGCGTTCTGGTGGCCGCGCCCCATCGCGTGGCTCGACTTCATCTGGAGTTCCAGTTCGAGCGGTTCGACGAAGCGCTGGAACATGTCGAGCACGAGCGCGTTCGAGCGCTTGACGATCTCGTTCGATTCGCCGTCGACGAGCGTGGTGAACACGATCGGCCGGCGGCCGTCGTGGATCGTCGCCTCGTTGATCTTCTCGACCGCCGAATAGGCTTTGTCGAGCGAATCGATGAACGGCACGCGGACGAGCCGGAATTTCTGGTCGAACTGGGACAGGATCGAGTGCGCGAAGGTCTCGGCAGTGATCCCGGTGCCGTCGGAGACGATGAATACGGTTGGCAGCATGAATCGGGGCGTCGGGCTGTGAACGAGGGCGGCTGCGCGAGGCAGCCCGGAACGGCCATTCTAGCAGCGCGCCGGGCCCTCGGGCGAGGGTCCGGCGCGCCGCGCCGAATCGCGCTAAGCTTGCCCGGCCGCGCGAGGCGGCCCGATGCCGGCTCCGGCGTCGCGAACCCGCGAACGGGAGGACTGCGATGCGTATCACCTGGATGGGCGGCGTCTTGATGATCGCGCTCGCCGCCGGCGCGCCGGGCCTGGCGCAAACCTTGCCGTTGCCGCCGCAACTGATCGACCTCGGCAGCGCCGCGGGCGAGCAGCTGCTCGCCGACAGCGCCGCGCGCGCCGCCTACGTGCCGCTCGGCAGCCAGTTCGTCACGCAGAAGACGGAGAGCTACTGCGGCGTCGCGTCGCTCGTGATGGTGCTGAACGCATTGCGGATGCCCGCGCCCGCCGCCGAGCAATACCCGCCTTACCATTACTTCACGCAGGACAATCTGCTCAACGATGCGACCGAGCGGATCCGGCCGCGCGCGCTGATCGAGCAGCGCGGCATGACGCTCGACCAGCTCGGCGCGCTCGCGCGCGCCAGCGGCGTTTCGGCGACCGTGCGGCATGCCGGCGGCGTATCGCTCGACGCGTTCCGCGCGGAGGCCGCCGCCTCGCTCGGCCGGCCGGGGCGCTACGTGCTCGTCAACTACCTGCGCCGCCAGCTCGGCCAGCAGACGGGCGGCCACATCTCGCCGCTCGCGGCCTACGACGCGGCGGCCGACCGCTTCCTGATCCTCGACGTGTCGCGCTACAAGTACCCGCCCGTGTGGGTGCGCGCGGCCGACCTGTATGCGGCGATGCGCACGCCCGACGCCGACAACGGCGACGCGAGCCGCGGCTACGTGCTGGTGGACGCCTCGGCGCCCGATGCGCGCGCATCGAGCGGGCAGACTAGCCGGGCGGCGCCACAGGCGGCGGCCGGCACGGTAGAATAGCGGCAACCTGTTGGATAAGCCCTTGCGGGGACGGGTCGGCGCAAGCCGGGCCGTATCGCCGGGCGAACAATAAACTCCCGGCAAGTTTGGCGATTTGTCTGCTTTATTCGCCCATCTGCCGGGATTTTTGCAAACTGCGCTTTTGTAAGGCCGCTTGCCGCGAAGGTTTATCCGACAGGTTGTGCACTGCGCGTCCCGCTTTTTGCAAGCGGCCGCGCCCGAGCCCGCGTGCATGATCGAGCATTTTCTTCACACTTAGGGGCTTGTATGACTAACGCAGCAAACGTCGCAAAGGACCAGGCGTATGTAATTCCGTTCGAGCAGTTGCGGATGATCGATGTTGAAATCGTGGGCGGCAAGAACGCGTCCCTGGGCGAGATGATCAGTCAGCTCGCCGAGGCAGGGGTTCGGGTGCCCACGGGTTTCGCGACCACCGCGCTCGCTTTCCGTGATTTCCTCAAGCACAACACGCTCACCGAACGTATCGCCAAGCGTCTCGAGTCGCTCGACATCGACGACGTGAAGGCGCTCGCCGAAGCGGGCGGCGAAATCCGCAAGTGGATCGTCGACGCGCCGATGCAGCCGCGTCTCGAGGCGGAAATCCGCGCGCAGTTCGAGATCCTCCAGAACAACTCGCCCGAGGAGCTGTCGTTCGCGGTGCGCTCGTCGGCGACCGCGGAAGACCTGCCCGACGCCTCGTTCGCCGGCCAGCAGGAGTCCTACCTGAACGTGGTCGGCGTCACCGACGTGCTCGATCGCATGAAGCACGTGTTCGCGTCGCTGTACAACGACCGCGCGATCTCGTATCGCGTCCACAAGGGCTTCACGCACGCAGAGGTCGCCCTGTCGGCCGGCGTGCAGCGCATGGTGCGCTCCGACGTCGGCGCGGCGGGGGTGATGTTCACGCTCGACACCGAGTCGGGCTTCAAGGACGCCGTGTTCATCACCTCCAGCTACGGCCTCGGCGAGACGGTCGTGCAGGGCGCGGTGAACCCGGATGAGTTCTATGTGTTCAAGACCACGCTCGCGCAGGACAAGTATCCGATCATCCGCCGCTCGATCGGCTCGAAGCTGATCAAGATGGAGTTCACGCAGCCGGGCGAGCCGGGCCGCGTGAAGACGGTCGACGTGTCGCACGAGCAGCGCAACCGCTACTCGATCACCGACGAGGACGTGATCGAGCTGGCGAAGTACGCGGTGATCATCGAGAAGCACTACCAGCGTCCGATGGACATCGAGTGGGGCAAGGACGGCCGCGATGGCAAGATCTTCATCCTGCAGGCGCGCCCCGAGACGGTGAAGAGCCAGGCGGCCGGCAAGGCCGAGCAGCGCTTCAAGCTCAAGGGCCAGTCGCAGGTGCTCGCGACCGGTCGCGCGATCGGCCAGAAGATCGGCGCGGGCCCGGTGCGGGTGATCCACGATCCGTCCGAGATGGAGCGCGTGCAGCCCGGTGACGTGCTGGTTGCCGACATGACCGACCCGAACTGGGAGCCGGTGATGAAGCGCGCCGCCGCGATCGTCACGAACCGCGGCGGCCGCACCTGCCACGCGGCGATCATCGCGCGCGAGCTGGGCGTGCCGGCCGTGGTCGGCTGCGGCGACGCCACCGACGTGCTGAAGGACGGCGCGCTCGTCACCGTGTCGTGTGCGGAAGGCGACGAAGGCAAGATCTACGACGGCCTGCTCGAGACCGAGGTCACCGAGGTGCAGCGCGGCGAGCTGCCGGCGATCCCGGTGAAGATCATGATGAACGTCGGCAATCCGCAGCTCGCCTTCGATTTCTCGCAGCTGCCGAACGCGGGCGTCGGTCTCGCGCGCCTCGAGTTCATCATCAACAACAACATCGGCGTTCACCCGAGGGCGATCCTCGAGTACCCGAACATCGACCAGGACCTGAAGAAGGCGGTCGAGAGCGTTGCGCGCGGCCATGCGTCGCCGCGGGCGTTCTATGTCGACAAGCTCACGGAAGGCATCGCGACGATCGCCGCGGCGTTCTATCCGAAGCCCGTGATCGTGCGCCTGTCCGACTTCAAGTCGAACGAGTACAAGAAGCTGATCGGCGGTTCGCGCTACGAGCCGGACGAGGAAAACCCGATGCTGGGCTTCCGCGGCGCGTCGCGCTACATCGCCGAGGACTTCGCGCAGGCCTTCGAGATGGAATGCCTGGCGCTCAAGCGCGTGCGTGGCGAGATGGGCCTCGACAACGTCGAGATCATGGTGCCGTTCGTGCGGACCGTGAGGCAGGCGGAGCGCGTGGTCGGCTTGCTCGCGAAGTACGGCCTGAAGCGCGGCGAGAACGGCCTGCGCCTCGTGATGATGTGCGAGGTGCCGTCGAACGCGATCCTCGCGGAAGCGTTCCTCGAGTATTTCGACGGCTTCTCGATCGGCTCGAACGACCTCACGCAGCTCACGCTCGGCCTCGATCGCGATTCCGGCATGGAGTTGCTCGCGGCCGACTTCGACGAGCGCGACCCGGCGGTCAAGTTCATGCTCAAGCGCGCGATCGATGCGTGCCGCGCGCAGAACAAGTACGTCGGCATCTGCGGCCAGGGCCCGTCCGATCACCCGGACTTCGCGCAATGGCTGACCGATGAAGGGATCGCCTCGATCTCGCTGAATCCGGATACGATCATCGATACGTGGCAGGCACTGGCCGCGGCGAAGAAGTAATCGGCGGACCGTCAACCGGGTGGCGGTTTGTCGCCATTCGATTGAAGGCAAATTGCAAGCTTCGTGCTATAAACACCCCGGTACACACCGGGGTGTTTCATTTTGGGAGGCTGAAATGTTGTCAGGCCAGCTGTTTTGGTGGATCGGGGCCGGCGTGTTCATCGTCGCGGAGTTGCTGTCCGGCACCTTCTATCTGTTGATGATCGCGCTCGGCTTCGCGGCGGGCGGGCTTGCCCATCTCGCGGGCGGCTCGCCGCACTGGCAGCTCGCGGGCGCGGCGATCGTCGCGCTGGTCGCGGTGATCGTGCTGCGGCGCTCGGGGCTCGGCCGCAAGCAGAAGCGCGACGCGTCGAGCAATCCCGATGTCAACCTCGACATCGGCGCGACGATCGCCGTCGACGGCTGGCGCGACCGCCACGCCCGCGCGCAGTACCGCGGCGCGCAGTGGGACGTCGAGCTGGCCGCCGGCGAGCGCGACGACGCGCGCCTCTACGAGGTGCGCGCGGTGCGCGGCAACTGCCTGATCGTTGCCGCGAAACCCGCGGCCTGACGCGCGACACCCCGCATTCACGCTATGTTCACTACTGGAGGTTAATTACATGGACTCGCTCATCATTTGGGTGGTGCTGCTCGTCATCGTGTTCGTGATCGTGTCGCAGACGGTCAAGATCGTTCCGCAACAGCACGCATGGGTGCTCGAGCGCTTCGGCCGCTATCACGCGACGCTGTCGCCGGGCCTGAACATCGTGTTGCCGTTCGTCGACCGGATCGCGTACCGCCACGTGCTGAAGGAAATCCCGCTCGACGTGCCGAGCCAGGTCTGCATCACGCGCGACAACACGCAGCTGCAGGTCGACGGCGTGCTGTACTTCCAGGTGATGGACCCGATGAAGGCGTCGTACGGGTCGAGCAACTTCGTGCTCGCGATCACCCAGCTGTCGCAGACGATGCTGCGCTCGGTGATCGGCAAGCTCGAACTCGACAAGACCTTCGAGGAGCGCGACTTCATCAACCACAGCATCGTGTCGGCGCTCGACGAGGCGGCGGCGAACTGGGGCGTGAAGGTGCTGCGCTACGAGATCAAGGACCTGACGCCGCCGAAGGAAATCCTGCACGCGATGCAGGCGCAGATCACCGCCGAGCGCGAGAAGCGGGCGTTGATCGCGGCGTCCGAGGGGCGCAAGCAGGAGCAGATCAACATCGCGTCGGGCGGCCGCGAAGCGGCGATCCAGAAGTCCGAAGGCGAGCGGCAGGCGGCGATCAACCAGGCACAGGGCCAGGCGGCTGCGATCCTGGCGGTCGCGGAGGCCAATGCGCAGGCGATCCAGAAGATCGCGCAGGCGATCCAGTCGCAGGGCGGGATGGATGCGGTGAACCTCAAGATCGCCGAGCAGTACGTGGGCGCGTTCGGCAATCTCGCGAAGCAGGGCAATACGCTGATCGTGCCGTCCAACATGTCGGATCTGAGCACCGCGATCGCCTCGGCGCTCACGATCGTCAACCGCGCCGCGCCGGGGGCCGCCAAGACCTGAGCGCGCGCCTGCGTGCTTGCGCAATGAAAACGGCCCGCTCGGATGAGCGGGCCGCTTGTCTTGTGCGGGGCGGGTGGGGCCGTCAGGCGGCCGTCAGACGCCCGAGCGCATGATGCGCGCCTTTTCGCGCTCCCAGTCGCGCTTTTTCTCCGTCTCGCGCTTGTCGTGCAGCTTCTTGCCCTTGGCGAGGCCGATCTCGCATTTGACGCGGCCGCCCTTGTAGTGGAAATTCAGCGGCACGAGCGTGTAGCCGCGCTGCTCGACCTTGCCGATCAGTTTCTTGATCTCGTCGCGGTGCAGGAGCAGCTTGCGGGTGCGCACCGGATCGGGGGTGATGTGCGTCGAGGCTTCGGGCAGGGGGCTGATGTGCGTGCCGATCAGGAAGATCTCGGCATTGCGCACGACCACGTAGCCTTCCTTGATCTGGCCGCGTCCGGCGCGCAGCGCCTTGACCTCCCATCCTTCGAGCACGAGCCCCGCTTCGTAGCGTTCTTCGACCTGATAGTCGAAGAACGCTTTTCTGTTGTCGATGATGCTCATGAAGGGATTCGCCCAACTCGTTTAAAATCGCAATTTTAGCAAAGCCGGATGCGCCGCGTCCGGCCCCGCTGTCTTTACTTTAGCGACGCCGCGCGATTTATGGCAGATGTCCAGAAAACCGTATTGATCCGCCATTCGGTGGAGCAGATGTTCGACCTCGTCACCGACGTCGCCGACTACCCCAATTTCCTGCCCTGGTGCGGGGGGATCGAGATCCGCCGCCAGGACGAAAACGGCATGGAAGCCCGGATCGACATCAATTTCAAGGGGATCCGGCAGCACTTCGCCACCCGCAACACCCAGCAGCGGCCGACCCGCATCGACATGGAGTTCGCCGACGGGCCGTTCCGCAAGTTCACCGGCTACTGGCGCTTCACGCCGCTGCGGGCCGACGCCTGCAAGATCGAGTTCGCGCTGCATTACGAATTCTCGAACATCCTGCTCGAGAAGCTGATCGGGCCGGTGTTCAGCCATATCGCGAACACCTTCGTCGATTCGTTCGTGAAGCGCGCCGATCAGCGCTACGGCAAGGGGTAGGCCGATGCTCGCAGTCCAGGTGTGCTATGCGCTGCCCGACCGG
Source organism: Burkholderia sp. GW821-FHT14F03 (assembly GCF_058803765.1). Lineage (NCBI taxonomy): Bacteria > Pseudomonadati > Pseudomonadota > Betaproteobacteria > Burkholderiales > Burkholderiaceae > Burkholderia > Burkholderia sp. GW821-FHT14F03. Next base: position 14,950 of record NZ_JBXAPG010000055.1, on the reverse strand, counting down.
CAGACGCTGATCGACGTCGAGGTGCCCGACGGCGCGACCGTGCGCGACGCCATCGACGCGAGCGGCGTGCTCGCGCGTCATCCCGACATTGACCCGGCGGCCCTGAAAACCGGCATTTTCGGCAAGCTCGCGCCGCTCGATGCGCGGCTTTCCGCGCATGACCGGGTCGAGATCTACCGTCCGCTCATCGTCGACCCGAAGCTGGCCCGCCAGCGGCGCGTCGACAAGACCCGCCGCGCCGGCTCGATCGAGGGCCGCAAGTGGCAGAACAAGGATTCCCGCTAGGTGCGGCCGGCCAGGTGCGGCAGGCCAGGCGCGCGCCGCCCGGCCGCCCGGATGGACGAAGGCCCCGCCGGCTTGCGCCGCGGGGCCTTTTTGCTGAGGTCGCGCCGGGCCGGAGGCGACGCGTTTGTCTGACGAATGGCGGCCGGCTCAGTGCGCGGGCAGATTCGCTTCGAGGCTGTCCGCCTCGCGGCACGCTTGATCGTGGCGGCGCACCGACGCGTACACGCCGGCGAGCAGCAGCGCGAGCGCGGCCAGCTCCAGCGCGCGCGGCAGGCGGTGGTCGTAAATGAACGCATAAAACAGCGCGAAGACGGTCTCGAACACGATCAACTGGCCGGACAGCGTGAGCGGCAGCCGCTTCGACGCGGCGTTCCAGAGCCCGTTGCCGAGCCAGGACGCGCCGATCGCGAGACCGAGATTCAGGACCCAGAACCATTCCCAGCGCGCGGCGGGCAGCGGCGCCTGCACCGTGTGCGCGGGCAGCGCGAGGATCGCCAGCCAGAGCAGGCCGCCGACCAGCCCCGTGACGACGCCCCACAGCACCGACCACTCGTTGCCGCTGAAATGCGGCTGGCGGCGCAGGTAGCGCGCGTTCGCGACCGCGTACCAGGTCCAGCTTGCAAGCGCGCCGGCCGCGCAGGCCATGCCGGCGAGCTTTTGCGCGAGCGTGGTCGCGTGCGCGGCTTCCGACGTGAACAGGTCGACGTTGATGCAGACGATGCCCGCGATCACGAGCGAGAGCGGCCCGGCGAGCCGCCGCAGCGGCACGGCGTCGTGGTCGCCGAGGCCCGCCAGCGTCACGGTGACGGGCAGCACGCCGATGATGAGCGAGGTGGGGGCGATGCCGATCAGGTGGACCGCGCCCGACAGCAGCATGTAGTAGGCGACGTTGCCGACCACGGCGAGCTGCACGAGCGCGACGAGATCGGTGCGGGTGAGGCGCGCGAGCAGGGCGCGCGCGTTCGGCAGCGCGACGGCGAGCGCGACCACGCCGTACATCGCGTAGCGCCCGGCGCTCAGCAGCAGCGGGGAGAAATCGGCGAGCAGCCGGGGCACGAGGAACACCATGCCCCACAGGGCCCCCGCCAATACGCCATACACCACGCCGCGCTGCATCGACCACTCCGCAAGAATCCATTTCGAGCGCGCATGATAGCGGCGCGGTGGGCGGTCGTCTTGTCGAATCCTGCACTTTCGGACCTGGGCGAGCGGCGCCGGCGACCCGATGTTCGGCCGCGTTGCTCGCGCCCTGAAAACGAAACCCGAGCGAAAACGACCTGAAGCGCGGACCGAACGCGGCGCGGCCCCGGCATGAAAAATACCGCTAAGCCGTTGTTCGTGTTGTGAAATTCCGGCGCGCATCGCGTATAATTCGGTTTTGCGCCCATAGGATTTGCCATGCGTCTGATCCAAAAAGCACTCACTTTCGATGACGTGCTCCTCGTCCCGGCGTTCTCCGACGTTCTGCCGCGCGACACCAGCCTCAAGACCCAGCTCACCCGCTCCATTTCCCTGAACATGCCGCTCGTGTCCGCCGCGATGGACACGGTCACCGAAGGTCGTCTCGCGATCGCGATGGCGCAGCAGGGCGGCGTGGGCATCGTCCACAAGAACCTGACGCCGGCCGAGCAGGCGCGCGAGGTCGCGAAGGTGAAGCGTTTCGAGTCGGGCGTGGTGCGTGATCCGATCACGGTGCCGCCGCAGATGAAGGTGCGCGACGTGATCGCGCTGTCGCGCCAGCACGGCATTTCCGGCTTCCCGGTGGTCGAAGGCGCGCAGCTCGTCGGCATCGTGACGAACCGCGACCTGCGTTTCGAGACCCGCCTCGACGAAGCCGTGCAGTCGATCATGACGCCGCGCGAGCGGCTCGTGACGGTCAAGGAAGGCACGCCGCTCGCTGAAGCGAAGGCGCTGATGCACAGCCACCGCCTCGAGCGCGTGCTGGTCGTGAACGACGCGTTCGAACTGCGCGGCCTGATGACCGTCAAGGACATCACGAAGCAGACCGAGCACCCGGACGCGTGCAAGGACGAACACGGCAAGCTGCGCGTCGGCGCGGCGGTCGGCGTCGGTGCGGACAACGAGGAACGCGTCGAGCTGCTGGTGCAGGCGGGCGTCGACGTGATCGTCGTCGATACGGCGCACGGCCACAGCAAGGGCGTGCTCGAGCGCGTGCGCTGGGTCAAGCAGAATTTCCCGAAGGTCGAAGTGATCGGCGGCAACATCGCGACGGCCGCCGCCGCGAAGGCGCTCGTCGAGTACGGCGCGGACGGCGTGAAGGTCGGCATCGGCCCGGGCTCGATCTGCACGACGCGGATCGTGGCGGGCGTCGGCGTGCCGCAGATCAGCGCGATCGCGAACGTGTCGGCCGCGCTCAAGGGCACCGGCGTGCCGGTGATCGCCGACGGCGGGATCCGCTTCTCGGGCGACGTGTCGAAGGCGCTTGCCGCCGGCGCGAACGCGGTGATGATGGGCAGCATGTTCGCCGGCACGGAAGAATCGCCGGGCGACGTGTTCCTGTATCAAGGCCGCCAGTACAAGTCGTACCGCGGCATGGGTTCCGTCGGCGCGATGAAGGACGGCGCGGCCGATCGCTACTTCCAGGACAACTCCGCGAACATCGACAAGCTCGTGCCGGAAGGCATCGAAGGGCGGGTCGCCTACAAGGGCTCCGTGAACGCGATCATCTTCCAGCTGATCGGCGGCGTGCGCGCGAGCATGGGTTACTGCGGCTGCAAGTCCATCGCCGAGTTGCACGACAAGGCCGAGTTCGTCGAGATCACCGCGGCCGGCATGCGCGAGTCGCACGTGCACGACGTGCAGATCACGAAGGAAGCGCCCAACTACCACGTGGACTGAGCGCGATGAAGCCGCTGCTGCGAGCCGTCCTGCTGGTCGATGCTCTGCTGCTTGCCGGGTTCGGCGCGCTGCTGCTGTTGAGCCCGTGGAAGTCGTTGTACGACGCGCTGCAGCTGGCGACCGTCGAGCCCGCCATGGTCGGGCAGGCGTTCGGCGTCGCGTTGCTCGGGCTCGCGTGGCTGTCGCTGCACGCGGCGGTCAACGGCGATCTCACGGCAGGCGTCGCGCGCGCGGTCGGCCATGTGAACTGGCTCACGGGCGTCGTGATGCTGGTCTGGCTGATCGGCTTGCGTACGCCGTCGCTGTCGGCGTTTGGCCAGATGGTGTCGGTGGGCGCTGCGGCGGTGCTGCTCGTGGTCGGGCTGGGCGGTGTGCGCCTGGCCGGGGCCGTGCGGCGTCGCGAGCGGGCCGCCGGCCCGGCCGCGAAGGGCGCCGATGCCCCGCGGCCTGCCGCGGAGCCGGAGGCGCCGCGCCTGATCACCGCGCCCGGGCGCACCGAGCCCACGGCGGTTCCCGTGGCGGCAGCCGCCGGGTTCGGGCCGGCTTCGACCGAAGGCGGCGAGCCGCGCAGCGATGCGCCGCGGCCGCCGGTCCAGCCCTAGTTGCGCGGGCCGTCCCGTTTCGTTTTTGATGCAGCGCCGTGTGCGCTGTTTTTCTTACCTGTTTGTTTTTCATCCCGTCCGCAGCCATGCACGACAAAATCCTGATTCTCGACTTCGGTTCGCAAGTCACCCAACTGATCGCGCGGCGTGTCCGCGAGGCCCACGTCTACTGCGAAATTCATCCGAACGACGTGACCGACGAATTCGTGCGCGAGTTCGCGCCGAAGGCCGTGATCCTGTCCGGCAGCCATGCGAGTACCTATGAGGACCACCAGCTGCGCGCGCCGCAGGCGGTGTGGGATCTCGGCGTGCCGGTGCTCGGCATTTGCTACGGGATGCAGACGATGGCCGTGCAGCTCGGCGGCAAGGTCGAGTGGAGCGACCATCGCGAGTTCGGTTACGCGGAAGTGCGTGCGCACGGTCATACGCGCCTGCTCGACGGCATCGAGGATTTCGCCACGCCGGAAGGCCACGGCATGCTCAAGGTGTGGATGAGCCATGGCGACAAGGTCGGTGAGCTGCCGCCGGGCTTCAAGCTGATGGCATCGACGCCGAGCTGCCCGATCGCCGGGATGGCCGATGAAGCGCGCGGTTATTACGCGGTGCAGTTCCATCCGGAAGTCACGCACACGGTCAAGGGTCGCGCGCTGCTGGAGCGTTTCGTGCTCGATATCGCGGGTGCGAAGCCGGACTGGATCATGGGCGATCACATCGAGGAAGCGGTTGCGAAGATCCGCGAGCAGGTGGGCGGCGAGGAAGTGATTCTCGGCCTGTCGGGCGGGGTGGATTCGAGCGTCGCGGCCGCGCTGATTCATCGCGCGATTGGCGATCAGCTGACCTGTGTGTTCGTGGATCACGGGTTGCTGCGGTTGAATGAAGGGCAGATGGTGCTCGATATGTTCGAGGGGCGTTTGCATGCGAAGGTCGTGCATGTGAATGCGTCCGAGCAGTTCCTCGGGCATCTGGCCGGGGTGACCGATCCGGAGGCGAAGCGCAAGATCATCGGGCGCGAGTTCGTTGAAGTGTTCCAGGCGGAAGCGAAGAAGCTGAGCAATGCGAAGTGGCTCGCGCAGGGCACGATCTATCCGGATGTCATCGAATCGGGCGGCGCGAAGACCAAGAAGGCGACGACGATCAAGAGCCACCACAATGTCGGCGGCTTGCCGGAGACGCTCGGGTTGAAGCTGCTGGAACCGCTGCGCGATCTGTTCAAGGATGAAGTGCGTGAGCTGGGTGTCGCGCTCGGGCTGCCGGAAGAGATGGTGTATCGCCATCCGTTCCCGGGGCCGGGCCTGGGCGTGCGGATTCTCGGTGAGGTGAAGCACGAGTACGCGGAGCTGCTGCGTCGCGCGGATGCGATCTTCATCGAGGAACTGCGCAATACGATCGCCACCGAGCAGGATGCGGCGGCCGGGCTGTGCGAGGCAGGGCAGGTCGGGAAGAGCTGGTATGCGCTGACGAGCCAGGCCTTTGCCGTGTTCCTGCCGGTGAAGTCGGTGGGGGTGATGGGGGATGGGCGCACGTATGACTACGTGGCCGCGCTGCGCGCGGTGCAGACCACCGACTTCATGACCGCGCATTGGGCGCATCTGCCGTACTCGCTGCTGGGCCGGGCGTCGAACCGGATCATCAATGAAGTGCGCGGGATCAATCGGGTCGTTTATGACGTGTCGGGGAAGCCGCCGGCGACGATTGAGTGGGAGTGATCGTCCCATCGCTCATATTGGTTCCGATTGCTGGATGATCGAACCAAATATTCAATCGAATTGATGTAAATTCCGGATCGTAAATGCGAATGACGATCTTGGTGGTTTCGAGTTCGATCCGGAATGTTTGACTGCACGATAACGGGAAAATGGGCGAGACGGCGTCTCGTCCATTTTTCCGCTTCTGGCTTCGTTAGTTCTCTATCCGGGCGAGACCCGCATATCGGTCCTGTTTCCAGCGCGAGCCCGTTGACCCGATGCGTCGCAGCCCCGCTGCTACGATTCTGCATGTCCCTTTCGATCGCGGCGGCGAGTAAGTCGCGATATCCCTGAAGTGAATAAATCCCATTGATACGGTTGTCGGAACACCGACAGGGCCGGCCTTTTCCGAAGGTGGCGGATGCCCTGCTTGTCGTGTCAAGACGAGACACCCGGCCACAAGCCTTTTACCCTGCGCGACGTTTACAATGGAAAACACATGATGTTTTTATGCTTCGAATAATGCGTGCATAAGGATCATATGATTTCCATTTACGTGGATGACGAGGATAGAACTCGGCAAATCGTCGACTGGACGATGCGCTTCAATTCCAAGGGCGGCGAGTTGACGCTGACTTGCCATTTTCGTTCCGGCAAGACGTTTAGCCGCCCGATCGACAATTGCCGGATTGAGCCCACCGAGGTGGTGCAGCAAAAGCTGTTGTCTAAAAAGGGCGGCGTGTCGTTCGGCCCCATCGACCAGGCGGTGATCTATGGCGGAAAGTACGCCGCTGTCCAGTATCGAGGACAGCCGAAGGTCTACCTGATGAGCGCGGACGAAATAACCTTCAGCGTGGAGACGGAACTGAAGGACAGCGAGCTATTCCACTATTTCCTCGACGTGGCCAACGCTCGGATCGAGCAGGCCAATTCGAAAGACAAGAAGGCGATTGCCGAGAACGTTCTGAATCAAATGCGCAAGATCGTTCCACATGAGGACACTGCGCTGCACGCCTACTGCACGGGCCGGAATCGGCCGCGGGATCCTGCCGGGGGCTTCATTTATCCGTTCGGCGTCAACGCAAGCCAGCTCAAAGCGGTGGAGCGGGCCTTTTCCTCGCAGATCAGCCTGATCGAAGGCCCTCCGGGAACCGGCAAGACACAGACGATATTGAACATCGTCGCCAACATCGTGTTGCGCGGAAGCACCGTGGCCATCGTGTCCAACAACAACGCGGCCGTCGGAAACGTTTACGAAAAGCTCGGCAAGGCCGGGTTGGATTACGTGGTTGCCAAGCTGGGGAGCGTGGACAATCGAGCCGAGTTCTTCGATGAGCTGCCCGCCGTGCCGTCGGACGCCATCGAGCCCGGGCCGGGTATGGCGCGCCTTCAAGACGTCCTGCAGCGTCTCAAGCAATATCTTGAGGCCCAGAACACGGCAGCGCGGCTTCAGGCCGAGATCGACGAACTGCACATCGAGCGGCGCTATCTGCAGCAATGGCAGCGTGAAAACGGCGTGGCGTCACCGGTCTCACTGGACAAGTACAGATTGTCCCCCCGGAAGTCCTCGGATCTGATGGCTTACCTGTCCCATCTTGCCGAGCGTCGCGTCACGCTCAAGGACAGAATCGAGCTGTTGCTCAATTTCAGGGTCCTGCGCGTGAAACCCTTCGACGATTGGGAAAAGCGCAAGTCCGTCATCTACGCGTTGCAACTCCACTACTACGAGAAGGCAGTGCTGGACAGGGAGTCGGCCCTTGCGGCGCATCGGGAGGCGCTGGCGGCCGGCAACGTCGATGCATTGCTCGATGAACTTGTCAGTGGATCGATGGCGCATTTCAAAAGCCATCTCCAACGACATGTTGCGCATCAGGAGGGATTCGATGCGCAGAACTATCGCCGTCAGTTCGACGCCTTTGTGAAGCGCTTTCCGATTATCGGCAGCAGCACCCATTCCATCGTCAATTCGATCGGAGCAAACGTGCTCCTCGACTATGTCATCGTCGACGAGGCTTCGCAGCAGGACATCGTTCCAGGGATCCTGGCGCTGGGCTGCGCACGCAATCTGATCATTGTCGGCGACAGGAAGCAGCTTCCGCATATTCCGGCGAATCTCGGCATCGGTGCGCCCGCCCAGTTCTACGATTGCGATCGGTACAGCCTGCTCGACTCATGCATCGGTGTTTTCGGGCAGGCGCTCCCGGTAACGCTGCTGAAAGAGCATTACCGCTGCCACCCGAGAATCATCCAGTTCTGCAACCAGCAGTTTTACGACAATCAGTTGGTTCCGATGACGCAGGATGCCGGCGAGACCTCGCTGAAGCTGATCGTCACCAGCAAGGGAAACCACACGCGCAACAACGCGAATCGCAGAGAACTCGATTCATTGCTCGAAACGCTCAAGTGGGATGGCGAGCGTGACTGGGATCCGGCGCACGGCAGGGGCTTCATCGCGCCTTACAACGCTCAGGTCGCGCTTTCCCGTGCGCACCTGCCTGACGATTTCGTGAAGGACACCGTGCACAAGTTTCAGGGCCGGGAGTGCGAGGAAATCGTCTTTTCCACGGTGCTCGACAAAAAGCACGGCAGCCAACAACGCTTGAGCTTCGTGGACGATCCTCACCTGGTCAACGTGGCGGTATCGCGGGCCAAGCACGCATTCACACTCGTAACGGGCGATGACGTCTTTGCCGAGAACAATCAGCACATCGCCGCGCTGGTGCGCTATATCGAATACTACGCGGACGACAGGCAGATTCATCGTGCGCCCGTCGTGTCGGCTTTCGATCTGCTCTACAAGGAGTACGATCAATCCTTGGAGCGACTCAACGCAAGGCTGCGATCGAGCGATTCGCGCTACAAGTCGGAACAGATCGTGGCGCAAATACTGCGGGATACGTTGTCCCTTGATACGTATCGATCGATCACGTTCTATTCCCAGATCGCCTTGATCCAGGTGGTTTCATCGACAGACGAGGCATTCACGTCTCAGGAGCGCGATTTCATGCGAAATCGCGCCAGCTGCGATTTTGTGCTGTATTTCAAGGTGGGGAAGGTGCCGCTGGGCGTGATCGAAGTGGATGGAGGCTCCCATGACCAAGCACCACAGGCGAGGCGGGATGCATTGAAGGACAGCATCCTGGGAAAAGGCGAAATCCCCTTGCTGAGGTTGAAGACCGTCGAGAGCCACATCGAGGAAAAGATTGCGGTCTTTCTATCTCAGTGGGTGAGCAACGGATCGAGCGCCTGACGGAAGACGGGGAGCGCGCTCACCTCGACAGGCGCGGTTTCCGCGAATCGCCAAGCCGCGGCGCCGTCTGCCGCACCGGCGTGATCTTCCCGATGCCGTTGTTTCCACGCGACCTCGCGAACACGGGATAGAGCCCAATATCATTGGGCCTCGTTGATCCGCCGTATGACGCTTTTTAAGGGTTATACGTCCTTTGAGTCATTCACCTCAAGTTCCATAATTTGCTCACGAAATCAAGCCGGGCCACGCGCCGCCGCGCGTTGAACCCCCGGCTTGATCCCTTGCGACGCAGAGAAAGGAACATGAACATGAGGCTCAAGAACAAGTCGGCTTTGATCACCGGCGGGACGAGCGGCATCGGTCTCGCCACGGCCAAGCTCTTCATTGCGGAAGGCGCCCGAGTGGCCGTGACCGGCCGCGACGAATCCGTCTTCGAGCGCGTGAAGGCCGAACTCGGCGAACAAGCACTCGTCCTCAAGGGCGATGTCCGTTCGATCCAGGACATGCGGGCGATCGCCGCCGAGGTGAACGCGCAGTTCGGCGGCCTGGATGTCGTATTCGCCAACGCCGGCTGGGCTTTCCCGTCCGCCATCAACGACATCGACGAAGCACGCTATGACGAGATCATGGACATCAACGTCAAAGGCGTGGTGTTCACGCTTCAAGCGGTGCTGCCGGACTTGCGCGAGGGCGCCTCGGTCATCCTCAATACCTCGTTCGTCGCGCAGACCGGCAAGCATGGCATCTCGTTGACCGCGGCGGCGAAGGCCGCGGTGCGATCGCTTGCCCGCAGCTGGTCCTACGAGTTTCTCGACCGCAAGATCCGTTTCAACGCGATCGCGCCCGGCGCGATCAACACGCCTCTCATCACCAAATGGGGCATGTCCGACGAGTGGGTCCGCGACCGCCGGGCCGAATTCTCCCAGGCGATTCCGGTGGGCCGCTTGGGCCAGGCCGAGGACATTGCCTACGCGGCACTTTATCTCGCCAGCGACGAATCCTCCTATGTCGTCGGCACCGAACTGGTCGTCGATGGCGGGGCCTCGCAGCTTTAAGTCTTCGCCGGCCGATTTCAGTCCCCGCACGTCATCGCGGCAATCCCAATCCCAGGCAAACGCCCGCCAGGCTGCGCGTCGTGGCGGTTTTTCAATCTGGCCCAACCCGGCTGCGCTTGCCCAGGGGCCAAAGTGCAAGGAGAAGTTATCTTGACCGACCGTAGCAAAAACAATGCCTCTGGCGAGCCTCTCGGCAGGGCAGGTCATTCGCGCCGCGATGCGCTCAAGTTTGGAGGCGTCGCCGCGTTCGGCGCCGTGCTGGGCGGCGGCGCCTTGCTTGGCCGCACCGCGCCCGTCGTTGCGCAAGAGGTAGCCGGCCAGGGCGAGCTGGCGCCGCACGATCCCTTCAACATTCTGATCGTCAATTACGACGGCGGCACGCTGCTTGATTTCGCGGGCCCCAGCGAGATTTTTCACCGGTTGCCGAATACGCACGTTCGCTATGCAAGCCTGAATGGCGGCAACGTGACCCTCGAGTTCGGGGTGGTTTACGGCAAGACCGAACGACTGGCCGATATCAAGCAGACCGACCTGATCCTGGTGCCCGGCGGATCGGATTTGTCGGTGCCGATGCGCCCGGAATATCTCGCGCAGATTCGGCGTCTGGCTGACGGCGCCAAACACGTCACGTCGGTTTGCAACGGATCGCTCGTACTCGCCGCAACGGGCATTCTCAAAGGCAAGCGAAGCGCCTGCCATTGGGCCTTCATCAACAAGCTGTCCGAATATGGCGCGATCGGTGTTCCGGAGCGTTTCGTCGAGGACGACAACGGCCGCTTCATGAGCGGCGGCGGCGTGACGGCGGGCATCGACTTCGCACTGCGCGTTGCCGCGAAGATGCGAGGTCGACAAGCCGCCGAATTCACGCAACTCGCGATCGAATACGATCCTGCTCCGCCGTTCCATTCCGGTCATCCCAGGGATGCACGGCCGGAAGTCATCGCGATGGTCGACAAGGATCTGCCCGGCGCGTCCAGGGGCCTCGCGCGGATCCCGGGCGTTCGCTGAAATGCATGCGGGCAATGCGTGCGAGGCCACTCGTCGGCCTCGGTCGAGGCGACAGCCGACATTGCCTGCTTGACCTGCCCGAGTTGATTTACCTCCCTTCAATCCAAGCAAAAATCGGAACTCCACACATGCAACAGATTCGTCTTTGTGCGGCTGTCCTTGCCGCCTGCCTGTCCGTTTCCGCGTTCGCCGCGCCGGCAGTTGCCGGTCGTCCCCAAGCTCGAATCGAAGCGGCGATCAAAGCCGAGAACGCCCGGTGGGCGGAAGCCTATGCGCGCGGAGACTATGAGGCAGTGGGCCGTCTGTACACGAAAGACGGCTCGCTCCTGCCGCCCGGCGGCGACAGAATCACGGGTGCCGGCGCAATCACGGCGTACTTCACCAAGCTGGCTGTCGAATCGAAGCCCGACACCGTATCGTTCAGCAATGAAGAGTTTTACGGCGACGATCGGGTCGTGACGGAGGTTTCGGATGCGGAGATCCACGACCAGGCCGGCAAGCTCAAATATCGCGGTAAGCAAACGCTCATCTTCTTGAAGCAGGGCGGCGTGTGGAAGTTGCATCGCGATATGTGGAACGATGCAGCGCCCTGAGTGAAGTCGGGGCAACCGTCTTTCCCGATGTCGACCTTATCACCCGAGCATGGTCGACGCCCGATCAGTCCATGGAACATGAGGTGCAAGGAGTATGGCGGCGATTCCTGAGCATAGGCGTTTGGAGATTGGCGGCTTGATCTTCCCGAACATGGACCAATGCGATTTCACGGGCCCCTTTGAGGTGCTGTCGCGCGTGCCGAACTCGACTTTCCACACCGTGTGGAAGGACAAAGGTGTTGTGCGGGATAGGCGAGGCTTGCAGCTGGTCCCGGACACTGTGTTCGACGAAGCACCTCAGTTCGACGTGCTGCTCGTTCCGGGCGGGTATGGTCAGGAAGAAGCCGCAGCCGACGAGGTCGTTCTTGCATTTATCCGTGAGCAAGCCAAGCGCGCCGTGTATGTGTATTCGGTATGTACCGGCGCGCTTATCTGCGGCGCTGCTGGCTTGCTGCATGGCCGGAAGGCGACAACCCACTGGACGGCAATGGAAGCGCTGCCGTTCTATGGTGCCATCCCCAGCCATGACCGCGTCGTTGTCGACGGCGATTACGTGAGCGCGGGCGGGGTGACATCGGGCATCGACGGCGCGCTCATCCTGGCCGCACTGCTGCGTGGAGATCGGGCGGCCAAGGAACTTCAACTCTACATGGCCTACGACCCGCAGCCGCCGTTTGATTCGGGCTCCCCGGCGAAGGCATCGGCTGAGGTCCTGGGCGCCGTTCGTGCGCGTGCGCGAGGCATCACCGAACAACGCCTGGCCAGCGCTCGCAAGTACGCGCACCGGGCCTCAGGTCCTGTGTAACGACGCATGGCGTACCCGCCGTGGATCGATCAGCGGTTGCCGACGAGCCGGCTCTCGCGTCGAATCGATTGCGGCGGATGCCCATACAGTTTGACGAAGGCTCGCCGCATGCGCTCCGGATCGGTGAATCCCACGGCCAACGCAATCTGTTCGATCGGCTCGCTACCGTCCTGCAAACGCAGTCGCGCCGCTTCAACCCGCAGACGCTCGACCGCCTTGGCCGGCGTTTCACCCGTTTCCCGGCGAAAAGCCCGCCCGAATTGTCGCGGACTCAAACTCGCGGCATCTGCGAGTCGTTCGACAGGGAGTGCTTCGGCCAGATGTTCCCTGGCGAAGTTCAGCGCGATGCGGATGCGGTCCGATTCCGGGTCCATCTGCGACATGGCGGAGAACTGGGACTGGCCGCCGGGTCGGCGATACGGAACCACCAGGAGCCGGGAGACGGTGCGGGCCGTTTCCGGGCCCATATCCCGTTCGATCATGGCCAGTGCCAAGTCGATTCCGGAGGCGATGCCTGCCGACGTCCAGATGTGGCCGTCCGCGATATAGATGCTATCGCCCTCGACACGGGTGCGAGGGAAGCGGGACTGCAATTGGGCGGTGTATCGCCAGTGCGTTGTCGCTCGGAGTTCGTCCAGCAGGCCGGCTTCCGCCAGCAAAAATGCCCCGGTGCACACGCTTGCCACCCGTGAGGCCTTGGCGCTCAATTTCCTGGCGGCGGCGATGTTTTCCGGTTCCTGCATCGGGTCGATGTCGCCGCCCACGAAGATGACCGTGTCAAACGCGCGTCGTCCGATCGGCTTTGTTTCGATCGGAAGACCGGCATTGCCCAGAACCGACCCTCCCGCCTGCGAGATGACGTGAAGCTCATAGGGCGTGTGGCCGGCGGCCGTGGCGACCTGATTGAACGCCGAGAGGGGGCCGGCAAGATCGAGCGCATCGTAGCCGCGGCAAACGAAGAATCCGATTCGATGCATGATGAGGTCGCCAACCGAAAGCCCTGGGATGTCCTAGTTTAAGGGAAAGTCGGAAATAGAGCCATGCATCGCTCACTCATACCGCAACGCCTCCGCCGGCTTGACCCTCGCCGCGCGCCAACTCGGATAAAGCGTGGCGACCGACGACATCAGGAACGCGAGCACCGCCACCTCGACCACATCGGATGCCACTAGCTTCGACGGCAGCTCACTGAGGAAATAAACGGACGGCGTCAGGAACTGCACGCCAATCGCACGCTCGATCGCAGGCAGCAGCCAAGGAATGCTCCACGACACCACGCAGCCGAGCACCACGCCCGCGAGCGTGCCCACCAAGCCGATCGTCATGCCCTGGATCGCGAAGATCTTCGTGATCGAGCCCGGCTGCGCGCCGAGCGTGCGCAGGATCGCCACATCGCCTTGCTTTTGCGTGACCGTCATCACGAGCGACGACACGAGGTTGAACGCCGCGACCGCGATGATCAGCATCAGGATCACGAACAGCATGCGTTTCTGCAATTGCTCGGCGATGAACCACGTGCGGTTCTGCTGGGTCCAGTCGCGGATGTAGAGATCGCCGGACAACGAGCGCGACAATTCCAGCGCCACATCCGGCGCGCGATCGAGATCAGCGATGCGCAGCCGCACGCCGGTCGGCGCGGGGCGATTGAACAGGTTCTGCGCGTCTTCCAGATTGATGAACGCGAGCGCGCTGTCGTATTGGTAGTGCCCGGATTCGTACGTGCCGACCACCTTGAACTGCTTGAACTGCGGCAGGAAATTGCTGAGCCTGGTCGAGCCGCCCGGCGCGAAGAACGTCAGTCGATCGCCGACCCGCACCTGCAGGCTGGCCGCGAGCGGCACGCCGAGCACGATCCCCAGTTCGCCCGATGCGAGCGCATCGAGACGGCCCGTCTTCATATCCTTCGCGATGTCGGACACCTGCGGCTCGCGTTGCGGATCGATGCCGCGCAATGCGACGCCCGTGATCTTGCCGCCATGCCTGAGCAGCACCTGCGCCTCGACGTACGGTGCGGCGCCCTTGACCGCCGGATTGCGCAGCGCTTCGCCGGCGGTCAGCGTCCAGTTCGGCATCGCGCCTGTCGGCGAGAAGATCTCGATATGCGCGAGGACCGACAGCATGCGGTCCCGCACCTCGTTCCGGAAGCCGTTCATCACCGACAGCACGATGATCAGCGCAGCCACGCCCAGCGCGATGCCGGCCATCGAAACCGTGGCGATGAACGAGATGAAGCCGTTGCCGGTCGTGCGTTTGCCGGCGCGCGTGTAGCGCAGGCCGATCTGCCATTCGTACGGGAGTTTCAAGCGATGTCCTCGGGGCGCGTCTGTCTAGCAAGGGAGGCATTCTAGCGAAGATCGCTGGCGGGCGAGGTGGGGTTGGGTTGAGGCATGCGGATGCGTGCTGCGGATTGCTCGGATGGCCCAATGGGGCCAGGTTGGTGCGGATATCACGAGCGTGTGGCGTGAAAATGGATCCGGATACCGAGCTGCGCAAGATGCACGCGGCGTTGAAGTCCGGCGGGCGGCTCGCGCTCAGGCGCGCGGAGTGATGCGACGATGCTGGGAGTGTGTCGCGCGTGCTGCGGTTCTACAAGTCGATGCGAATGCGAGGGCGCTATGTGCCGACGTTAGGCGAGCGACGTGAATGTCGACGGTCTATGTCGGACGCCGACTCGTTCGATGTGAAGTCATGCATCGAATGGCGGCACTGTATTGCAGAAGACCCTCCCGGAGGACCTGTCCGGGATTTTGTGGGCGGGGCATATCATGAGAGGTAAAAGTCATGGATATGCCGATGCCGAAAAAACGA
>NZ_JBXAPG010000054.1:0-45764 GCF_058803765.1 Burkholderia sp. GW821-FHT14F03 | reverse complement strand
CCCGTGAAGCGTTCGCGCCACGGCAGCCCGGCCCGCTCGAGCGCGCGCAGCGCGGCCGAGCGGACCCCGCACGGGCCGGCCAGCACCGCGAGCGGCAGCGGCTCGCCCGCGCGCGGCGTCCAGCCGGGCGCGGCGAGCCAGGCCAGCGGTTCGCTGAACAGCAGCGTGCCGTCGTCGCGGGGCGGGTCTTCCGTGGGCTCGTGGCGCACGATGACGGCGTCGAGGCGGCGGTCGTCGTAGCGGGCGAGCAGGTCGCTCGAGGTGCCGAGGTGCATTTCGAGCGCGAGCCCCGGGTCGTGCCGGTGCAGGCCGCTCAGCACGGCGGGCAGGTCCGGCACCGCGACGTGCTCGCTGACGCCGAGCACGAGCCGCCGCGGCGTGGCCGCGAGCGCGCCGAGCGCCTGCTCGTGCGCGTCGAGCAGCGCGCGGGCGGCCGGCAGGAAGCGCGCGCCGTCGGGCGCGAGCTTCACGACGCGCGGCGTGCGCGCGAGCAGCGGCTTGCCGAGATGGGTTTCGAGCCGCTTGAGCTTCAGGCTGACGGCCGATTGGGTGGTGCCGAGCGCGTCGGCGGCGCGCGTGAAGCTCGCGAGATCGGCCACCAGCACGAACGCGCGCACGGCATCGAGATCGAGGGGTTTCATTTCAGGTGGAAATGGATGAAATATTCATTGATATCTGTTCATTATAGATGGGGGTGCCTAAGCTGAAGGTGGATTTGACGACCGTCCCGTCCCCCTCAATCAGGAGAACCGCCATGCCGTTCACCCGAATCGCGTTGCGCGAAGGCAAGCCGGCCGCGTATCGCCGCGCCTTGTCAGCCGGCATTCAACAGGCCTTGACGCGCGTGTTCAACGTGCCCGACGACGACCTTTTCATGGCCGTCACCGAGCATCGCGACGACAACTTCCTCTACGACCGTCAGTACCTGGGCATCGCGCGCAGCGACGATCTCGTGATGATCCAGATCACGGTCACCGATTCCCGCGGGCCGGAGCAGAAGCGGGCGTTGTACCGGCAGATCGTCGAGGCGCTCGCGGCGTCGCCCGGGGTGCGTCCCGAGGACGTGTTCATCAATCTCGTCGAGGTCCGCAAGGAGAACTGGTCGTTCGGCAACGGCATCGCGCAGTACGCGCCGGAATAGTCGGTCGCGTAACCGGCGCGGCGATGCGGGGGGATGCCGGCGGCTTCGCGTGTCGCCCGCTCGACGATTTTCCAGGCGTCCGGCTGCGCCGACGGTTTCCGCGCAACCGTTCCCCCGCTTCCCCGGTGCGAGCGTCGGCTGCAACCGATCGAGGTGCGCGGCGGCGTCGACCGGGTCGCGGTCATCGCGATAGTCGACGTCGTGCGGGCGGCGGTTTTGAAAACCGGGCTGACCATGGCCGCCGCTGCCGCTATCATCCAGCCATTGACGACCACGATCCTCAGGACCTATGTCTCGACGTCTAGCATCCTGCAGTTGCGGCCAGCTCAGCGCCGAGGTCGTCGGCGAGCCGGTACGTATCTCCATCTGCCACTGCCTCGCCTGCCAGCGCAGGACGGGCAGCGCCTTCAGCCAGCAGGCCAGATTCCGTCGCGAGGACGTATCGCTTTCAGGGACTTCATCCGAGTACGTGCGCGTCGGTGACGAAGGCTCCCGCATCACATTCCACTTCTGCCCCCACTGCGGCTCGACGGTTTACTACGAACCCGAGGGACTGGAGGCGTACCTGGCGATTCCCGTCGGGGCGTTCGCCGATCCGAGCTTCCCCGCGCCGAACGTCTCGGTCTACGAAGAACGCATGCACGCATGGGTCGTTCCGCCGGCGGACGCCGAACACATTTTCTGAGTGGGCCCGCTCTAGCACGCTGCGGGTCCCAGGCTCGGGCAGCATGGGGCGGGGAAGCAGGCGAAGGTCCGCTATTGCCGACAGGGTGCCAATACCGCCGGGCATTTGCCGAGGGCGCATTCCGAATAGATTGGCGATGCGCCTGTATCGGAGCGCCACAGCGGTTGTAACGCGTTCTCAGTGGGCCCGTCCGGGGGCGCGCGGCTGACTCCGGTCCCGGGCAGCATGGGGCGGCGGACGCATGTGCAGCGGCCCGCAATGGCCGCCAGGGTTTCAATGCTGCCGGGCATCCACCGGCGTTGCGCTTCGAACATCGTTGGCGACGTGCCGGTATCGGAACGCCCCTGCGGCGATCACGCATTCTGAATTGGCCCGCCCGGTTGCGCGCCGCCGACGCCGGACCCGGGCGGCATGAGGCGGGGGACGCATGCGAAGCGACCCGCCATCGCCGGCATGATCAAGACGGCCGGGCATCCACCGCCGGCGCGTTCCGGACACCGTGGACGACGCACCCGTATCGGAACGCCGCGACGGCGGCGCACGCATCGAGACGTCGTCGAGCGATGCAGGAAGTCGCGCACCTTGGTGCGCCGCGCGGCGTCCGGACGCTGTCCGGGCGGCTGGGAGGCCGTGTACCATGGCACCGGATGCGCCCGCCCGGGCGCGCCGATCGCGGAGGGGCCATGTCGCGCGTGCTGGAGATCGTGCTGGGATTTCCGTTGCAACACTGGCCGGCGAACGCCGGCGTCCGCGGGCGTGCGGCCCGCGATTTCGGCGCGGAACTGGTGCGCGCGTGGCGGATCTGTCCGCAGGTGAAGATGCGGCGCGGCGCCGAGCGCATCTCGATCGCGCCCTGCCGGATGCCCGAGGCGGAGCCCGGCGCGCCGGGCTGCTGGTGGACCTGGATCGAAACCACCGACCAGGGCCGATATGTGCTCGCCGCGCGTGCGCGTGCATTTGCGCCCGGCGTTGCGATCCGCGAGCGCTTCGATGAACGGCACGCCGAACTGCCGGTTGCGCCGCCTCCAACCGATTCCTCCGACCACGCCGGCGCGCCGGCGGCCACGCTCGTCAGCATGCGTCGACGTGGCCGCTGGCAGGACGAGGACGGCCTTGTGATCGAGTTGACGCTCGACGATCTCACCCAGCCCGACGCCGACGGCGCGTTGCGTTTTTGCGAGTTGCGCGCGGCCGTCGCGGACGCCGACGACGACACCCGGCGCGCGGCGGCGCTGCGCGCGCTGTTCCGTGCGGTGCGGGAGTTGAGCGGTGCGTGGCCCGCCTTCCCGCTGCTGACGGGCGCACTCGATCGCGCATGTCAGGGGATGGCGCTGGATGCGCGCGCCGAGCCCGTGAAAACCTCGCGCGTCGATCTGACCGGGCTGCGCACGCAGCGCGCGGCATTGTTTGCGCTGGGCGGCAACGTGACCGCGCAGTGGTTCGCGAACGAAGCCGGCGCGCGCGACACCGACGATCCGGAATACGTGCACCAGATGCGGGTGGCGTTGCGCCGCCTGCGCACGCTGATGCGTTTGTTTCCGCATTTCGCCGATGGCGCGTGGAAGCACGCGTTCGCGGGTGAGCTGGGCTGGCTGGGCGGCCTGCTCGGCGCGGTGCGCGACTGGGATGTCTGCGGTGCCTCGACGCTGCCGGCGCTGGCGGCGGCGGACAGCGATCCCGACGCGTGGAGCGCGACACTCGCCGCCGCGCACGCGCATGGCGCGGCGGCGCGCACCGAGTTGCGTCAGGCGCTTGGCTCGGCGCGTTACGCGGGGCTCGCGCTGTCCTGGCTCGAATGGCTGTGCGGGCTCGGCGCGCCGGAGGCGAGTGCCGAGGAGGCGTCGCCCACACGCGGCGCGGACCGCGCGTTGCCCTCGCTCAAGCGCCATGCGGCGAAGCGCGTGAGCCGGCTGTTCGGGCATCTGTACGGCGCGCCGAAACTCACGGCGCTCGATGCGGCCGCGCGGCACCAGGTGCGGATCGATGCGAAGCGGCTGCGTTACGCGCTGGAGTTCTTCGCCTCGCTGGCGTCGCGCCGCACGCGCGGCGAGACGACGCGCGTGCTTGCGCGCGTCCAGAGCGTGCTCGGCGACGCGAACGACGCGGCCGTCGCGCTGCGCTGCCTCGAACGGCTGGCGGCGCCTGCTTATCAGCTGGGGTTCGCGCGCGGCTATGGCGCGGCCGCGCAGCGGCACGCGGCGCGCGAGGCCGAGGGCTTGTTGCGCGAGCTGCGCACACCGAAGATCGGCGGGCGCACGGCTTGACTATAATGAGTTTCCCCGCCGCCGCCTCGCTGTCATGACCGATCCCACCCCCTTGCCGTCATCGGCTTCCGCTCGCGAACCGCTCGCGCTGCGCGGCGAACTGTGGCTGCACGCGGGCGCGCACACACTCGGCGGCGCGGCGCGCATCGCGCTCCTCGCCGCGATCGGCGAGACCGGCTCGATCACGCGTGCGGCGAAGGCGGTCGGCCTCAGCTACAAGGGGGCCTGGGATGCGATCGACACGATGAATAATCTGGCCGGCGAGCCGCTCGTGCTGCGCTCGACGGGCGGCAAGGGCGGCGGCGGCACGGTGCTGACGCCGCGCGCGATCGAGCTGATCGATGCGTTTCGCGTGATCGAGCGCGAGCATCGCCGGTTTGTCGAGGCCGCGAGCGCGGCGGTGGCAGGTTTTGCGGTCAACTGGGAACTCATCGGGAGAATTGGCATGAAGACAAGCGCACGCAACCAGTTGCTCGGCGAGGTCGCGTCGATCAAGCATGGGGCGGTAAACGACGAAGTCACGCTGGCGTTGCCGGGCGGCCAGACGATCGTCGCCGTCGTGACGCACGAGAGCACGGAGGCGCTGGGTCTCGCGGTCGGCGGGCAGGCTTGCGCGCTCGTCAAGGCGTCGTGGGTGATTCTGGCGACGGAGGACGACGGCGCGCCGTTGCGGCTGTCGACCCGCAATCAGCTGCGCGGCGTGGTGAGCGACGTGAAGCGGGGCGCGGTCAACAGCGAGGTGCTGCTGGCGCTCGACGGCGGCGTGACGCTTGCGGCGATCGTGACCAACGAAAGCGTCGATGCGCTCGCGCTCGCGAAGGGCGTGAAAGCGCTCGCGGCGTTCAAGGCGTCGAGCGTGATCCTGGCGGTGAACGGCTGACGCGCGAGCGTGGCCCGCGTCAGGCGGGCTGATGGTTTGGCGAACCCCGCGCTGTTCTCAGTGCGGGGTTTTGTTTTTCGAGGGCGCCTGGCGGGCGGGGATCGATCGAAGCGTTCGATGAAGACATGGGCGCGGCCCGCGCCGTTCTTCGATGCTCCAGCGCAAGCGCCTCGCCGATACGGGACTGTGATCGATGCGCTTGAGCGCGCGATGGAGGCGTCGGCTCACGCGATCCCGAGCGCGCAGCCGATGCCATTTGAAATCTGCCGTTGCAATGACATGCGCTTGCCGCTCGTGCGGGCCCGCGGTTCGAGATTGCCGGGCGTGGCGTGTGAGCACTCCGGCTCGGTTGGCAGAGATCTGGCGCGCTCCGCGCAGCGTTCTCCGTATCCGCTGTTGCGGCGATCCGCGCGGGCCGCTCATTCGGGCAGCGCGCAGCGTGGACAGATAGCGTCGAACGCTCCTGTCACACGGACCGGAACCGAAGCGGCCTCACCCCCGCCCCCGCATGTCCGGCCCGGCGCGGCCTCAGCGCACGCTCGCCACCCATTCCGCCAGCGGTGCCCCGGGCTGCACGCGGCCGTCGTGCAGGCGCACGACCTCGTCGCCGAACGCGGCGACGTCGTCGGGGTCGTGCGTGATCAGCACCATCGGAATGTCGAGGCGCGCCTGCAGGTCGGCGAGTTCGCGGCGCATGCGCTGGCGCATCGCGACGTCGAGCGCGGAGAACGGCTCGTCGAGCAGCAGGATGCGCGGCTGCGCGATCAGCGCGCGCGCGAGCGCGACGCGCTGCTTTTGTCCGCCCGACAACTGCGCGGGGAAATGGCCCGCGAGCGCTTCGAGCTCGAAGGCGCGCAACCAGTACGCGACCTCGGGCGGCAACGCATTCGCGCGCGGATTGCGCCAGCCGCGCCGCAGGCCGAACGCGAGGTTCTGGCGCACGTTCAGGTGCGGAAACAGCGCGTAGTCCTGGAACAGGTAGGCGACGCGCCGCGCCTGCGTCGGCACGTCGATGCCGCGCGCCGAATCGAACAGCGCCTCGCCGTTCAGCGAGATGCTGCCCTGCTCCGGCGTGAGCAGCCCGGCGATCGCCTGCAGCGTCAGGCTCTTGCCCGCGCCGGACGGCCCGAACAGCACGATGCGCTGGGCGTTCGACGCGAACGCGACGTCGAGCGCGAATTGGCGCTCGGGCGTCGCATAGGTCTTGCGGATGTCGACGACGAGGCTCATGTCAGCGGGCCCCGAGCAGCGCGCGCTGCGGCACGAGCCGGCCGGCGATGAGCAGGATCAGCACGCAGGTGACCGAGGTGACGAGCACGAGGAAGTTCGCGGTGTTGTCGTCGCCGGCCTGCACGGCCGCGTAGACCGCGACCGACAGCGTCTGGGTGCGTCCGGGCAGGTTGCCGGCGATCATCAGCGTCGCGCCGAATTCGCCGAGCGCCCGCGCGAACGCGAGCAGCGCGCCCGCGAGGATGCCGCGCGCGGCGAGCGGCAGCGTGACCCGGAAGAAGATGCCGGCTTCGCTGACGCCGAGCGTGCGCGCGGCGCGTTCGAGCTGCGGATCGACCGATTCGAAGGCCGCGCGCGCCGACTTCAGGATCAGCGGGAACGCGACCACCATCGACGCGATCACCGCGCCCTGCCAGGTGAATACCAGCTGGATGCCGAGCTGGTCGAGCCATGCGCCGATCACGCCGCGCCGGCCGAGCAGCACCAGCAGGTAGTAGCCGAGCACGGTCGGCGGCAGGACGAGCGGCAGCGTCAGCAGGGAGTCGACCACGTCGCGCGCAGGCGAGCGCCAGCGCGCGAGCGCATAGCCGGCGGCGACGCCGAGCACGATGTCGAGCGCCGTCGCCCAGCCCGCGACCTTCAGCGACAGCAGCAGCGGGATCCACGCGTCATGCATGACGAACCGCCTAGTTCGCCGTTGCGGCCGGCTTGAAGCCGTACTTCGCCAGCACCGCCTGGCCCGCCGGCGACAGCACGAAATCGACGAAGCCCTTCGCATCGGCCGCGCGCCGGCTGTCCTTCACGACCGCGATCGGATAGGTGATCGGCGTCTGGGTGGGCACCGTCAGCGCGACCTTCACGCGCTCGGGCATCACGGCCGCATCGGTGCCGAACACGAAGCCCGCGTCGACTTCGCCGCGCGCGACATAGTCGAGGCTCTGCCGCACGTTGGCGGCGAGCACGCCCTTCGGGCTCACGTCGTTCCACACGCCGGCCGCCTTCAGCGCGCCTTCCGTATACCGGCCGACCGGCACGGACGCCGGGTCGCCGTAGGCGACGTGCTTCACGCCGGCCGCCGTCAGGTCGCGCAGCGAGGCGAAGCGCGCCGGGCTGTCGGCGGGCACGATCAGCACCAGCGAATTCGCGGCGAAGTCGCGCCGCGTGCCGGTCGCGATCACGTTCTCGCCGACCGCGCGATCCATCGCCTTCTGGTCGGCGGACGCGAACACGTCCACGGGCGCGCCCTTCGCGATCTGCTGCATCAGCACGTCGGACGCGCCGAAATTGAACAGCACGTGGGTGCCCGGATGCTGCTTCTCGTAGGCGTCGCCGACTGCCTTGAATGCGTTGGTCAGGCTGGCCGCGGCGGACACGACCAGTTCGTCGGCGGCGCGGGCCGCCGGCTGGACGGCGAACCCGGCCGCGAGCGCGGCGAGCGAAAGCGTGCGGACGAACAGGCGGCGGGCGAAGCGGGCTGCGGACATGGCGGTGGCGCTCGTGTGGAGGAAAAACGTAATCGTAATATAGGGTGGGTAATAACGCTCGACATACCGGTCATCCGGCGGCGCGCATGACGGCCCGGCGCGCGCGGGGCGGGGCTCAGGCGTGACGGGGGGCGGGCGTGTCGAGAGTTTGCTGCTGGGAGGCGGGCCGCGCGGCGGGGCGATAGTTCGGGTTCGCCTTCCAGCGCGCGCGGACATACGGACGCTCGTGTCCGGACAGTTGCAGCGCGACCTGGGTGACCCAGCGGTGCGACGGCACGGTGACGCCGTGCAGCGCGAGGGTCACGAGCACGAGGCTGACCGCCACGGCGGACGCCGACCAGCGGTGCGGCTGCGCCTGCCAGGAGCCGATAATGAAGGTCAGGGCGGCGAGCGCGCCGATGATGCAGCCGGTGACCGCCTCGGAGGGGGAATGCGCGTCGAGCACGACGCGTGACAGCCCGACCGCGACGCCCGCGGCGAGGCCGAGCGCGACGCCTGCGATGCGTACCGGCGTGCGGGTGTGGAAGAGCATCAGGAACAGCGCGACCGGATAGACCGAGGTGGACAGCATCGCATGGCCGCTGAAGCCGGTGAAATCCCAGGCGCGCACGCCGATGCCCCAGCCGAGGAAGGCGATCTTGGTCAGCGCGACCACGCCGATCGCGGCGCCCAGCACGGCGAGCCAGGCCGCTGCGCGGCGCAGCGAGTAGCCGAGCGCGAGCCAAAGGGCGATCGTGACGGCGAGCGGCAGCGTGAGGCCCGCGCCACCGAGCGCGGTGATCGAGATCCACAGACGAGGCGGCAGGTCGTACATCAGGGGTGACGGAGGCAGGAGGGGGGAAATGCTTGATCAACGCGCGAGCCGGGCACAGCGACGACAACGAATAATCCAAGCAACCAGCCTTCAGTATACAGGGGGGCGCGTTCAGGATTCCGATAGTTCGCTTGGAGAACTTTGGGGGCGTCGGAAAGTTTCCGCAAAGCATGCTATTGTGCGTTGCACAAATTCACCTTGGCGCGTCCCGGCGCGTCCCTTTCGACTGTGAGCCTCGATCGATGACCAAAAGTCTGACGAAACTCTGGCTGGGCGGGATGAAACGCATGCTTCACCTGCCGCCCCAGCCCGGCCAGCAAGCGGGCGCGCTGTGGCCCGCCGCGGCATCCGTCGCGCCGCGCGAATCGCGCGTGCGCCCACGCGCCGCCGCGTGGGCGGGCGGCGACTGGCTGCGCGCAGAACATCCGCTGCCGCCCATGCTCGGCCGCTTCGTCCAACACCTGTCCTACGGCCTGTACGTGCCGCCGGGCGAGGTCGATGGCCCACGTCCGCTGGTGGTGATGCTGCATGGCTGCAAGCAGGACATCGACCAGTTCGCCCAGGGCACCCGCATGAACCTGCTGGCCGACCGCCACGGTTTCGCGGTGCTCTATCCGGAGCAGGATCCGCGCGTGCATCCGCACCGCTGCTGGCACTGGTACGACGACAGCGAGCGCGGCGGCCGGGGCGAGGCGCGCGCCGTCGCCGATCTGGTCGACGGGCTGGTCGCCGAACACGGTTTCGATCCGGCGCGGGTCTACGTCGCGGGGCTGTCGGCGGGCGCGGGGCTCGCGACGCTGCTGGCGCTCTACTATCCGCACCGCTTCGCCGCGGTGGCGCTGCACTCCGGTCCGGCGTTCGGCGAGGCGCAGTCGGGCATCACGGCGATGGACGTGATGCGGCGCGGGCTGCATCAGAACCCGGCCGCGGCCGTCGATGCGCTGGTCGAGCCGGGCGCGTATCCGGGCATGCCGGCGCTGATCGTCCACGGCGACGACGATCGCGTGGTGGTGCCGCAGAACGCCGACCAGCTCGCGGTCGAATTCCTGCGGCTGAACGGGCTGGCCGACGCACAGGGCAGCCTGCGCGGCGCGTCTCGGGTCGAGACCCGCGACGACCGGATGGACACGCTCGAGTACCGCAAGGGCGCGCGGACGGTGGTCCGGCTGTGCCGCGTCAAGGGCCTCGGCCACGCCTGGGCGGGCGGCGACGACACCGTTCCGTTCCACGCGGCGATCGGGCCGGACGCGAGCGCGCTGATCTGGTCGTTCTTCGCGGCGAGCGCGCGCGACGTTGTCGTGTTGTAGCGACACGCGGACACAGGGCGCTGGCACTCGATCAGGGTTTTCCCTATAATACGGGTAAATACCTAAGAGAAATCCCTTGGATTGGAGAAACCGATCATGTATCTGCTGAGCCGCCTGTTTCTGTTCCTGACGAAGTCGTCCGAGCAGATCGCAAAGGAGCGTGTCGATGCCTACCTGGCCGACGCCACCGATCTGTACGACCTCGAATTCCGCATGCGCAAGCTCGACCGCGAGACCGCGATGAGCCAGCCGTCGTGGATGACCGCACGCTAAGCGTTTAGTAAATTTATACGCATAAAGTTAAAAAAGGCCTGCCGGCGCTAAAGCCGGCAGGCCTTTTTGCTTTTCGCGCGCCCAGCCCGTGGGCCGGGCCGGCGCGCTGAGGCTCAGGCCACCACGAGGCGCACCGCGACGTTGTTGCGGGTGGCGTTCGAGTACGGGCAGACCTGATGCGCCTTGTCGACCAGCGCCTGGGCGGCGGCCGTGTCGAAGCCCGGCAGCGCGATGCGCAGTTCCACGTCGAGCGCGAAGCCGCCGTGATCGTTCGGGCCGATGCCGACCTGGGCCGTGACCGTCGTGTCGGCCGGCAGCGCCTGCTTGTTCTGGCCCGCGACGAACTTCATGGCGCTCAGGAAGCACGCGGAATAGCCGGCGGCGAACAGCTGCTCGGGATTCGTGCCTTCCGCGCCCGTGCCGCCCAGTTCGCGCGGCGCCGCGAGCTTCACATCCAGCTTGTTGTCGACGGAGACGGCGCGGCCATCGCGGCCGCCGGTGCTGGTAGCGCTCGTCTTGTAAAGGATGTTCATGGTGCGACTCCTGACTAGAATAGATTGGAAAGGCGGCTCGGCGGAGAAGGATGCGTCGGCCACGGGATGAAATATAGTTCGATAATGATTAGTGTGCAAATTAAATTTTCGCTATCGAGGCGATAGTGGGATCGGATGGGGTTCAGTCCGGCAGGTTGTCGGCGAGCGCGCTGCGCAGCTGCGTCAGGTCGGCGCGCAGCCGGACCAGGAACTCGGGCGTTTGCCGCATCGCGCAGAACAGGTCGGCGGGCACCGAGCGGGCCTTGTCGCGCAGCGCCGCGCCCTCGGCGGTGAGGCGCGCGTGAACCACCCGCTCGTCGAGCGTGCCGCGCACCCGCTCGATGTAGCCCAGCGCCTCGAGGCGCTTGAGCAGCGGCGTGACGGTGGCGGGATCCAGGCTGAGCCGTGCCGCGATGTCCTTGACCGCCATGTCGTCGGTCTCCCACAGCACCAGCATCGTCAGGTATTGCGGATAGGTGAGCGCGAGCTTGTCGAGGAGCGGCTTGTACGCCTTCGTCATCGCGAGCGAGGTCGAGTACAGCGCGAAGCAGAGCTGTTCGTCGAGCGTTTGCGGCAGGGTGGGCAGGGCGTCCATGATGGCTGCGGGTGCAAAAGATTAGCGTGCAAATGATTCTGCGCCGAAATGTGACGAATGGCGAGCGGCGGAAAATCGGGGGAAGGATCGAGCGGCCGCGCGCGACGGGGCGCGCGGCCGCGGGGGATCAGCGGGAGGTGGGCAGGGTCGGCGCGTCGGGCTCCTGGACGCCGAAGCAGCCGCGATACGTCGCGTAGAACGAGCAGTAGAGCATCGAGGTGATGATGATGGTGGCGGGCATCATCACCGTCAGCGCATAGGCGCCGGCGCCGATCGCCTGCATCAGCGCGGCGATGCCGAACGACACGCCGAGCGCGACCGCGAACCACAGCAGCCCGTAGAGCGTGAACGCGCCGCGGTTGCGCCAGCAGCTCACGACGCTGAAGAACAGCGCCTTGACGGGCGGGATGTCGTGCCACGCGGTCAGCACCGGCGCGAACCAGAACATCATCGCGACGGGCATGTACAGCGTCGCGGCGACGAGCAGCGCGACCAGCAGGCCCGGCGACGCGAGCGTTTCCGGATCCGGGTTGGCGCCGCCGAGGCCGAACATGACCTTGAGCAGGGTGCCGCCGTCGCCGAGCGCCGACGCGGCGAACACGACCGCCATCGACACGATGTAGAGGCCGCCCAGCGTGAACAGCCGCTGCATGACCACGGGCCCGTACGAGCGGAAGCCGTCGACCAGGATGGTCGGCATCACCGGCTTGCCGGCGATCGTGTCGCGGCACGCGGCCATGAAGCCGACCGCGATGCCGGGGATGAACAGCAGCGGCAGCGCCGCGCCGATCACCGGCACGAGCGACACCAGCATCATCGCGAGCAGGTAGGTGAAGAACAGCGTGATGAACGCGAGCGGATTGCGGCGGAACAGCCAGATACCCTGGCGGAACCATACGTAGCCGGTCTTGGCGGGAACTTCGATCAGTTGCATTGAGGAATCTCGGGGAGCGCGCTGGCGTGCGCGATGCGCTCAAGCAGGATGCGCTCGAAATGGCCCGGGTCGTGCGGCTTCAGCATTTCCGCGGCGCGGGGAAGGTGGAAATCATACAGGCGCGACACCCAGAAGCGGTAGGCGCCGGCCCGCAGCATGTCGTTCCAGTGGCGGCGCTCCTCGGCCGTGAACGGGCGCACCGTCTGGTACGCACGCAGCAGCGCGTCGGCGCGTGCGTGATCGAGCGCGCCCGTGGCGAGGTCGACGCACCAGTCGTTGACCGTCACCGCGACGTCGAACAGCCACTTGTCGCAGCCGGCGAAATAGAAATCGAAGAAGCCGCCGAGCCGCACCGTATGGCCGGTGCCGGGCGCCGCGGGCGTGAACAGCACGTTGTCGCGGAACAGGTCGCAGTGGCATGGGCCTTCCGGCAGCGCGGCGTAATCGGCCGACGCGAAGAACGCGGCCTGGTGCGCCAGCTCGCCCGCGAGCAGCGCGCGCTGCGCGTCGCTCACGAAGGGCGCGACGGTGGGCACGGTGTCGCGCCACCAGGACAGGCTGCGCAGGTTCGGCTGACGGCGCGGATAGCCGCGGCCGGCGAGGTGCATGCGCGCGAGCATCTGGCCGACCTCGACGCAGTGCTCGACGCGCGGCGCCATGTCGGCCGCGCCCTCGAGTTTCGTGACGATCGCGGCCGGCTTGCCGTGCAGCGTGCCGAACAGCGTGCCGTCGTCGCGCGCGATGGGCGCCGGGACCGGGACGCCATGCCCGGACAGGTGACTCATCAGGTCAATGTAGAACGGCAGCTGGGCGGCCGTCAGGTTCTCGAAGATCGTCAGCACGTACTCGCCGCGCGACGTCGTGAGGAAGAAATTGCTGTTCTCGATGCCGGACGGAATGCCGCGAAACGCGACGACGTCGCCGAGATCGTAATGGCGCATCCAGTGCGCGAGATCGGAGTCGGAAACAGCAGTGAAAACGGCCATGCAGGAAAGCGTCGGTTCGGGTTGGGCTGGCCGGCGGAGGCGCCGGCGCAGCGAAAGGACGGCTGAGGCGCGCGGTCGACCGCGCGCCGCGGCCGCCGGCGGGCGGCGACGCTCAGTAGCGCAGGTTGACCGACGGCAGGCGCGTGATCGGCACGCCGGCGTCATGCGGGCGCGGCGAGGTGTCCGGCGAGGCGGTCATCTGGTAGCGCGTGCCGAAGTTCGATTTCACGTTGATCTCGACCGGCTTGCCGCGGTCGCGATACTCGGTGATCTCGGTGCCGCTCTTGCTCTTCTCGTGGAAGCTCGGCGTACGCTGGATGTCGTTGAAGTCGACCTTCGACGTGACCTCCGCGCCGGGGCGGTTGATCTTCGTGAGGTCGGGCAGGCCGGCGGCCTCGTTGGCTGCGGCCTGGGCCTGAGCGTCGGCGCTCGGCTGCGCGGTGTTGGCCGCGTGCGCGACGCCGCCGAGGGCGAGAGCCGCGAGTGCGGCGGCGAAAAGGAGCGGCTTCATCGTGATTCTCCTAGGGAACCGTGCAATTCTAACAAATCCCGGCCGTCCGCCGGGGCTCGTGGGGCTTCGCGTGCGGCCTTGCGGGCGCCGGGGGCATCGGTTGCGCGGCCGGATTTCCGTGGTAATGTCGGTTGGATCTGAAGAGGATCCGAGCGAATCATGAAGAACGACCTGAACCGCCGCTCCCGGACGCTGCCCCCCGAGAGCCCGCCCGTCGAGTCCTTCGACGATCCGAACGCCGCCGTCGCCCGCCTGGCGGCGATCTACGAGGCGAACACCGCCTTCCTGCGCGACGCGTTCGCGCGCTATCGCCGCAACGAAGTGTTCAACGAGCACGTGCGCGCGTGCTATCCGTTCCTGCGGGTCCGCACCGATGTCAACACGAACGTCGATTCGCGCCGCTCGTACGGCTTCGTCGCCGGCCCGGGCGTGTTCGAGACGACCGTCACGCGTCCCGACCTGTTCTCCAGCTATTACCGCGAGCAGTTGCGGCTGCTGGCGAAGAATCATCATGGGCAGATCGAGGTCGGCGTGTCGCAGCAGCCGATTCCGATTCATTTCGCGTTCCCCGAGGGGATCCACCTCGAGGGCGATCTCGACCGCGACCGGCTGCTCGCGATGCGCGACGTGTTCGACACGCCGGATCTCGCCTACCTCGACGACCGGATCGTCAACGGCACGTACGAGCCGGCGCCGGGCGAGCCGTATCCGCTTGCGCTGTTCACGGGCGCGCGCGTCGATTTCTCGCTGCACCGGCTGCGCCACTACACGGCGACCTTGCCCACGCATTTCCAGAACTATGTGCTGTACACGAACTACCAGTTCTACATCGACGAGTTCGTGAAGCTCGGCCGCACGCTGATGTCGGCGAGCGACGATCCGGAGGTGCGCGCGTACCGCAGCGAATACACGTCGTTCGTCGAACCGGGCGACGTGATCACGCACAACGCGAACCTCGGCGACGAGGCGACCGAAGGCACGCCGCCGCCGCGGCTGCCGCAGATGCCCGCGTATCACCTGAAGCGCGCGGACGGCAGCGGCATCACGATGGTCAACATCGGCGTGGGGCCGTCGAATGCGAAGACGATCACCGACCACATCGCGGTGCTGCGCCCGCATGCGTGGGTGATGCTCGGCCACTGCGCGGGCCTGCGCAACACCCAGCGGCTCGGCGACTACGTGCTGGCGCATGGTTACGTGCGCGAGGACCACGTGCTCGACGACGACTTGCCGCTGTGGGTGCCGGTCCCGGCGCTCGCGGAAGTGCAGGTGGCGCTCGAGCGCGCGGTTGCGCAGGTCACGCAGCTGGAGGGCGTGGAGCTGAAGCGGGTGATGCGCACGGGCACGGTCGCGAGCGTCGACAACCGCAACTGGGAGCTGCGCGATCATCGCGAGCCGGTGCAGCGCCTGTCGCAGAGCCGCGCGATCGCGCTCGACATGGAAAGCGCGACGATCGCCGCGAACGGGTTCCGGTTCCGCGTGCCGTACGGTACGCTGCTGTGCGTGTCGGACAAGCCGCTGCACGGGGAGCTGAAGCTGCCGGGGATGGCCGATCAGTTCTATCGCGCGCAGGTCGACCAGCATCTGCAGATCGGGGTGCGGGCGATGGAGATCCTGCGCACCAATGGGCTGGAGCGGTTGCATAGCCGCAAGCTGCGGAGCTTCGCGGAAGTGGCGTTCCAGTAACGACCTTTTGTCGTATAAGGCTCCCCGGATGGTTCGGGGAGCCCTCGCGCTCACTATGAGCGTTGGTGTCTAACTTGCGTGTCTCTGGAACGGGCTGGACGCGTTCTATTTCGCGAGATTTCGTGTAGTGCGCCGCGATGCAGCGTTTTTTTGGTTATTCAGCGCAGGAAAAGAAATTCGCGTGGTCAGCCGCGTGGGGTCACATGCGATTGGCGCCAATCATCGTATGACTCCCGTTTCAACGTTTCATCTAGTCGGCTCATTTGCAGAGTGGTCAGTCGCCTTAAAACGCATCTGAACGACCTCAAAGGGAAGGCCATCCTCTTCCTCTGCCTGCCGAGTAACTTCCTCGAACCCCATCCGTTGATAAAAGGCATGCGCATCAAGGTTAAGGGCGTAGACCTCCAATTGCAGCTCACCTTTGAGATTGAGTGCATGCGCAACCAGTGCCCGGCCAATACCACTCCCCTGCATAGCTGGGTCTACGAATAGCCCCCCAATAAACGTATCGATTAGCGCTATGAATCCAACGGGCTTGCCATTCTGACAAGCCACCCAAGTTTCCGATCTTGGCAAGTAGGTGTCTTCGATTAGCGTCCTCTGCTCACGAAGTCGCTGCTCGCCAAGAAAGGCATGCACTCGACTGGAGGCGCCAAACCAAATTTCTGATAATTTTTTAATATCCGAGGTCTCGTACGCACGGATCTGCGCTTCCATGCCATTCACTATGCTCAGTCCATGTTCGGTGACGCGGATGTCGAGCCGCTACGACGACGCCCAGCGGGCCATTTCAAGCGATCTATACCAAGCCCCTCGTTCGATTGTACTTGCTCCACTTGGACACGCAGCATCCGAGTACAGCGACTCTTACGCAAGGGCGTCGTCAATGGATCACATACGCTGTAAATGGACCGACCGCACGATGGGCAACACGACGGTTGCCGCGAACGATAGAGTGTGGACCATGTTTCAAGGCACCCAAAAACGACGGTGAGGCGTCGTACTTCGTGCATTTCATCTTCGAGCCCGGCCACGTTGACAGAACGGTATTACCTGTTGCGGGGCGATTTCGCCGCGCCCGGTTTCCTGGATCGATCCCGGATCCGGGAGAACCCGCTCACCAGGACGGATGAGGTGACGAGTGCGATGACGAAACTCACGAGCAGCAGGGAACCGAACAGGTAGTCGTCGTTCTGCTCACCACCTTCCGAGCCGAGTGCCCGAAAGAGCGACCCCACGGTATCCCATCCGGAGCCGGAATTGAACCAGTGAGCCAGCGCTGGAATTGCCGTGATGCCGGCGTAGATAGGCATCGTGAGCGCGAGGGCGAGCAGGGTGCGAGCAATCGGTTTCATCGGACCGTCACCCGGCCATAGGCCTTCAGCGTGGTCCCCGGCACCTGGAAAGTCGGCTGGGCCCTGAGGAACGTACGCAACTTGTCGAACTGTGCGGGGCTTGTGAGCGTGATACATCCGTCGCTTTCTCGGAAGCGGCCGACCGGATGCAGTCGGAAGTGCGCCCGACGGATGCCGTTCACAATCGTTTCGTCGTCGATACGGCCATCGTTGCGGTAGAGAGCGAACCAGTCCGCGCGGTGCGTGTCGGCGCCGATATCTTTCACGGAATCCCAGAACCAGCCCATGTGCCCGCCGCTTTGGCGGTCGACGATGAATATGTTCCGGTCGGCAAGGGCCGCTTATCAGCGACAGCGGTTGAGCTGGGGTCGTTGGTGTACCTGCCGTTACCGGAGAAGGCCGCGACGCTACCGAAGCCGGGGCAGGTCAAAGTCGACAGGCTTCGATGATTCAAGACGAACGTGCATTCGACGGGCATCGGGGCTTCCTCGGTGCAAGTCTTTCGGGTGGATTGGCGTGTGCGGGCTCGGCAGAGCAGATTTCTGATGCGGCGATAGTGTTGCACTTTCCATCTTGCTCGGCTACCCGGATTGGTTAATCAGTCGCTGTGTAGGCGCAATCAAACGGGTCGTTCGACGCGCTGCTACCGCACTGAATGGAAGGGGCGAGAGCGACTGGTGGGTGGAGGTCCTCGACGTTCAGTAGCTACGCTATTCCGCGCGCGTTGGTTGTCCGGTAAGAAAGATTTTTCCGCGGGACGTCAGCGTACGTTCCGTTCGCATGTAGTAGGGCGCAAAAGCGTTTTCGCGCGACTGTCTTGGCAGCTTAGTGGAACTCAGGATGGTCGATTGCCGCAACGGCGAAGCCGGCCCTGGCGAGGTCGATGAGTATGTGATGGCTTGGTGGCGGGTGAGCCAAAAGCATTGGCTAACACTTGAGCCAGGAAGCTGGCGGCGATCTGAGTAGGTGGCTGCTCAATATTTTCACAAAGTGTTAGAGAAACGTGTCCGGGATGCGGGTTGTGATCGTGAATGAGGTTCGGGGTCGCACGGCGGATGGGGCGACGCCCGGGCGTGCGAGATGTGAACACCTCGGCTTGACCCAGGCCGAGGTGGCTCGGCGTCAGCCAGTCCGCCTAGGCGCAGCAGGAAAACAGCGACAAATTGCGGGCGTCGTCGCGGGTGAAGATCGTGGCCGCGCTGGGCATTGGCGCGAATCAACTCGACTTCTGATCCGACGCGCGTGCATTCGGCGCAGACCAAGGTAAGGTGGACACGTCAGGTTCGGGCGGCGCCGCCCGACGGGCGGGGAGGGTGGAATAGCGGGCTTTAAGCCGGGCGGGTTGGTTAACCCATCAGGCGCGCAAGGGCTGAGCGCCACCCAGGCTCCTCTTCTGCCTGCCGATCGCGAACTTATTTATTTTCCGTAAGGGTTTTCCCTTAACATGACGCCAGCCCGGCCATCCGGTCCCCGCCGCGCCTCCCCGGCCGACCCGCTGCCGATGGAGCCTGCCGCCTTTCCAGTCCTATCATCGAACGCGTCATGTTTCACCACCTCCACCGCAGGATCCGGCAGACCGCCACCCGCTCGCTGAGAGGGTTCTATCTGTCCGCCGCCGCCTGGTCGCGCCGGCGGCCGGTGTGGATGGTGTCGTTCGCGCTCGGCGACGCCAGCCTGTCCGAAGGCCTGCGGGCCGCCTGCGCATCCACGGCGATGCTGGTCCTCGGCAACCTGCTGCACGAGCCCGAATTCGCATGGGCCGCGATCGGCGCGTTCTGGACCTGCCTGGCCGACGCCGCCGGCTCGAACCGCTCGCGCTTCGCATCGATGACGAGCTTCGCACTGCTGTCCACGCTATGCGGCACCCTGACCGCGTTCGCATCGGGCGCGGGCACCGTGGCGGCGGCGTGCGCCGTGCTGCTGTTCACGACGGCGGGCGCGTTCGGCCGCATCTGGGGCGCGGCCGCCGCCCAGGTCGCGATCCTGGCCGCCACCGCCTGCGTCGTGATGGTCGATCGGCCCATGCACGACTGGCGCGCAAGCCTGAGCTTCGTCGCGATCTATCTGGGCGGCTGCCTGTTCGCGATCGCGCTGAGCCTCACGGTCTGGCGCATCCATCCGTTTGCGCCCAGCCGCGCCGCCCTGCGCGCCGCCTATGCGCGGCTTGCCGACATCGCCGCGGACAGCGCGCGGCTCGTTCGCGCGCCCGCTTCGGGCGCGCGACACTGGGAACTGCATGCCGCGAAATTCCGCGCCGATGCGCGCACGGCGCTCGAACGTGCGCGCAAGGTGCTGGCCGGCGTGCCGGCGGCGCGCGCCGATCAGCGCGACACCTACACGAATCTGCTGATCGCGCTGGCCGACGGCGAGCGCTGGTTCGCATATCTGATCGCGGTGACGGGCGCCTGCCAGCATGGGCTCGCCGATCCGCGCGCCACGCGGCGCGCCGCGCGCGCGCTCGACGGCTTTGCGGAGCGGCTGCGCCGCATCGGCGGCGCGCTCGACGATGCGCCCTGGGCGCGTCCGGTCGAAGCGCAGCGCCGCCTGCGCGGCCTTGCCCGGCAACTCGATGCGGCGCTGGGCGGCGCGTTGTCCGGGGCGACCGCGGCGGATCCTGCGCCGCCTGCACCGGTCCCGTCACCGGAGCCGGCCGCCGCGAGCTGGCGCGCCGGCCTGCGCGATGCGCTCGCGCGCGCCGGGGCGACGCTGCGCGCGAACCTGTCGTGGCAGTCGGTGGGGTTGCGGCATGCGCTGCGGGTCGGCGTCGCGACCACGACGGCGTTCCTGATCGTGCGGCTGCTCGGCGTGCCGTTCGGCTACTGGGCGACGATGGCGATCCTGTTGATCCTGCAACCGTCGATCGCGCTGACGTGGCCGCGCAGCGTCGAGCGCGCGGCGGGCAGCATCGTCGGCGGGCTGCTGGCCGCGCTGATCGGGCTGGCGATCCATTCGCCGCTCGGCATCTCGCTCGTCGTGTTTCCGCTCGTGTGCGCGACGATGGCGCTGCGGCCGGTCAGCTACAGCTTGTTCGTGCTGTTCCTGACGCCGACCTTCGTGCTGGTCGCCGATTTTGCCGTGCCCGGCGCGCGCGAATTCACCTACGCGCTGACCCGGCTCGGCAACAACGTGCTCGGCTGCGCGCTCGCGCTGCTCGCGACTTTCCTGTTGTGGCCGACGCGCGAGCGGATCGATCTGCGCGCGCGGCTCGACGACGCGGTGCGTGCGAATCTGCGTTATCTGGCCGATGCGCTGGCGCGATCGGGCGCGGTCGACGCGGATGCGGAGCAGGTGCGGCGCGCGGCCGGTCTCGCCAGCAACAACGCGGAAGAGGCGTTCAACCGGTTGCGGCTGGAGCGGCTCGACGATACGCGCTTCGACACCACCGCCTCGACGATCCTCGGCCTGCTGCGCCGGATGGCGGGCACGGCCGCGCATCTGCGCCTGAGCGAATACGGACAGCCGCGCGACGCGGCCTTGCTTGTCTGGCTCGCGGTGATGAGCCGCGAGATGGAGCTGCTGCTGCAACCGGATGGCGTATCGGCGCGTCACGCGCTGCCGCCGCGCGAGCGGCTGTCGCGGCTGGAGGTGGACGCGGTCGGGCAGATCGCGCTGCTGCAGCGTCTGCTCGTCGATCTGCGCGGCGACGCAGGCGCGCCCGACGCGGCGGAACCGCGCGCGCGACGGGCGGAGTAGATGCGCCCGCGCGGCGTCCGCGCGCCAAGGAAAAACGGGCGGCGCCGCGAGGCGTCCGCCCGTTCCATCGCGCGATGCGCGATCACGTCGTCACGATTTCACAGATAGAACATCCGGTCTTCCTCGGGACGCGGCGGCTGCGAATCGTCGCCTTCATCGCCGCGGTCTTCGTAGAACGCCATCACGGCTTCGAGCACTTGATCCGGATCGTCGATCACCTGCATCAGGTTCATGTCGTCCGCGTTGATGAGGCCCATCGGGATCAACTGGTCGCGGAACCATTGCAGCAGCCCCTGCCAGAAGTCGCTGCCAACGAGGATGATCGGCACGAGGCGCGACTTCTTGGTCTGGATCAGCGTGAGGACTTCGGACAGCTCATCGAGCGTGCCGAAGCCGCCCGGCATCACGATCACCGCGTCCGAGTTCTTGACGAACGTGACCTTGCGCGTGAAGAAATGGCGGAAGCGCAGCGAGATGTCCTGGAAGTGGTTGCCGGCCTGCTCGTGCGGCAGCTCGATGTTGAGGCCCACCGACGGCGCCTTGCCGGCGTGCGCGCCCTTGTTGGCGGCTTCCATGATGCCGGGGCCGCCGCCGGAGATCACGGCGAAGCCGGCGTCGGACAGCTTGCGGGCGATCTGCACGGCGAGCTTGTAGTGCGGCGTATCGGGCTTCAGGCGCGCGGAACCGTAGATGCTGACAGCCGGGCGGATCTCCGACAGGTACTCGGTCGCCTCGATAAACTCTGCCATAATCGTGAACATCTGCCACGAAGCGCGGGCCTTCTTCGCCGTCGCGCGTTCTTGATCTGCGAGCGAACGCAGACTCGGAATCACTTTTCTCTTGTCCATAAATGCCTGAAGAACTGAACCTGGAAGGTAAGACCCTGCTATTGGTGGATGGTTCGAGCTACCTGTACCGGGCCTACCATGCGATGCCGGATTTGCGGGGCCCCGGCGGAGAGCCGACCGGCGCGCTCTACGGCATCATCAACATGTTGCGCCGGATGCGCAAGGAAGTCACGGCAGAGTATAGCGCGTGCGTGTTCGATGCAAAGGGCAAAACCTTCCGCGACGATCTCTACGCGGAGTACAAGGCCAACCGGCCGTCGATGCCCACCGATCTCGCGCAACAGATCGAGCCGATCCACACCGCGGTGCGCGCGCTGGGCTGGCCGCTGCTGATGGTCGAAGGCGTCGAGGCCGACGACGTGATCGGCACGCTTGCCAAGGCGGCCGAGCAGCGCGGCATGAAGGTGATCGTGTCGACGGGCGACAAGGATCTCGCCCAGCTCGTCACCGATCGCGTCACGCTGATCAACACCATGACGAACGAGGTGCTCGATCGTGACGGCGTGATCGCGAAGTTCGGCGTGCCGCCGGAGCGGATCGTCGATTACCTGACGCTGATCGGCGACACGGTCGACAACGTGCCGGGCGTCGACAAGTGCGGGCCCAAGACCGCGGTGAAATGGCTGACGCAATACGCGACGCTCGACGGCGTGGTCGAGCATGCGGCCGAGATCAAGGGCGTGGTCGGCGACAACCTGCGGCGCGCGCTCGATTTCCTGCCGCTCGCGCGCACGCTGGTGACGGTCGAGACGGCCTGCGACCTCGACGCGCAGGTGGAGTCGATCGAGGCGTCGCTCGCGACGGGCGGCGAGCAGCGCGAGCCGCTGCGCGAGATCTTCTCGACCTACGGTTTCAAGACCTGGCTGCGCGAGATCGACAGCGCGTCGGCGGCCGCCGCGGCCGATGCGGACGCGGGCGCCGGCACGGGCGCCGTCGCGGCGACGCCCGGGTCGGGCGAGCTGGCCTTCGCGGCGGAGCGGAACTACGAGACCGTGCAGACCTGGGCGCAGTTCGACGCCTGGCTCGCGAAGATCGAGGCAGCCGAGCTGACCGCGTTCGATACCGAGACGACCTCGCTCGATCCGATGCTCGCGCAGGTGGTCGGCGTGTCGCTGTCGGTCGAGCCGGGGCATGCGGCCTATATTCCGCTCGCGCATCGCGGGCCGGATCTGCCGGAACAGCTGCCGCGCGACGACGTGCTCGCGAAGCTCAAGCCCTGGCTCGAGAACCCGGCGCGCAAGAAGCTCGGCCAGCACATGAAGTACGACGCGCAGGTGCTCGCGAACTACGGCATCGCGCTGAACGGCATCGAGCACGACACGCTGCTCGAATCGTACGTGCTGGAATCGCACCGCACGCACGACATGGACAGCCTCGCGCTGCGTCACCTGGGCGTGAAGACGATCAAGTACGAGGAGGTTGCGGGCAAGGGCGCGCAGCAGATCGGCTTCGACGAGGTGTCGCTCGAACAGGCCGCCGAATACGCGGCGGAGGACGCGGACATCACGTTGCAGCTGCATCAGGTGCTGTATCCGCAGGTGCGGCGCGAGCCGGGCCTCGAGCACGTGTATCGCGACATCGAGATGCCGGTGTCGCTCGTGCTGCGCAAGATGGAGCGCACCGGCGTGCTGATCGACAGCGCCCGCCTGCAGGCGCAGAGCCAGGAGATCGCGACGCGCCTCGTCGAGCTGGAGCAGGGCGCGTACGAGCTGGCGGGCGGCGAATTCAACCTCGGCTCGCCGAAGCAGATCGGCCAGATCTTCTTCGAGACGCTGCAGCTGCCGGTCGTGAAGAAAACGCCGAGCGGCGCGCCGTCGACCGATGAAGAGGTGCTGCAGAAGCTGGCGGAGGACTACCCGCTGCCGAAGCTGCTGCTCGAGCATCGCGGGCTGTCGAAGCTGAAGTCGACCTACACCGACAAGCTGCCGCGCATGGTCAATCCCGATACGGGCCGCGTGCACACCAACTACGCGCAGGCGGTGGCGGTGACCGGGCGGCTGGCGTCGAACGATCCCAATCTGCAGAACATTCCGGTGCGCACGGCCGAAGGGCGGCGCATCCGCGAGGCGTTCATCGCGTCGCCGGGTTGCAAGATCGTGTCGGCCGATTATTCGCAGATCGAGCTGCGCATCATGGCGCACATTTCGGGCGACGAATCGTTGCTGCGCGCCTTCGCGCACGGCGAGGACATTCACCGCGCGACGGCCGCCGAGGTGTTCGGCGTGACGCCGCTCGAAGTCAGCTCGGACCAGCGGCGCATCGCGAAGGTGATCAACTTCGGCCTGATCTACGGCATGAGCGCGTTCGGCCTCGCGTCGAACCTCGGCATCACGCGCGACGCGGCGAAGCTCTACATCGACCGCTACTTCACCCGTTACCCGGGCGTCGCCCATTACATGGAGGACACCCGCGCGAGCGCGAAGGAGAAGGGTTACGTCGAGACCGTGTTCGGCCGCCGCCTGTGGCTGCCGGAGATCAACGGCGGCAACGGCCCGCGCCGCCAGGCGGCGGAGCGCGCGGCGATCAATGCGCCGATGCAGGGCACGGCCGCCGATCTGATCAAGCTGTCGATGATCGCGGTCGATCGCTGGCTCGAGGCCGACGGCCTGGCCTCGCGGATGATCATGCAGGTGCACGATGAACTGGTGCTCGAGGTGCCGGAGGCCGAATTGCCGCGGGTGCGCGAGAAGCTGCCCGAAATGATGTGCGGGGTGGCCAAGCTCAAGGTGCCGCTCGTCGCCGAAGTCGGCGCGGGCGACAACTGGGAAGAGGCGCACTGATCCGCCGGCCGCGCGTCGCGCCCCGCGGCGCGTGGCATATCGTCGCGAACATGGCATTTATGTATATTGCTTGCTTGTCGTCAAGGCGTCTGCTCCGGGACAATGTCCGGGTGGGCGCGCCGGCCTGGCGGGCGGCGGCCAATACGGTGTCCGGATGGTTCCGGGCGCCGGCCTGACGGGGTGGCTGTCCGCGCCCCTGCGCCCAGGCAGTGTTGAATCGCACAAGGGGGATCGGATGCATCGTTTCATTATCATCGGCGGCGGCGCGGGCGGCCTGGAACTGGCCACCCGACTGGGCGACCGCTATGGCGCACGCGGCAATCGGCCCGCAAGCGCACTGGTCACGCTGGTCGACCGCTATCCGACCCATATCTGGAAACCCCTGCTGCACGAAGTGGCGGCGGGCAGCATGGATCCATTCACGCAGGAGCTGGAGTACGCGGCGCAGGCGCGCTGGCACGGCTTCGAATTCCAGCAGGGCGAACTGACCGCGCTCGATCGCAGCGCGA
This sequence comes from Burkholderia sp. GW821-FHT14F03, assembly GCF_058803765.1. Classification (NCBI taxonomy): domain Bacteria; kingdom Pseudomonadati; phylum Pseudomonadota; class Betaproteobacteria; order Burkholderiales; family Burkholderiaceae; genus Burkholderia; species Burkholderia sp. GW821-FHT14F03. Next base: position 21,256 of record NZ_JBXAPG010000054.1, on the reverse strand, counting down.
AACGCATCACGCTCGCATCCGTCAACGACAGCGACGGCGAGGAACTGCTGCCGCGGCGCGAGCTTGAATACGACACGCTCGTGATCGCGATCGGCAGTACGACGCATTTCTTCGGCGTGCAGGGCGCAGCGGAAAACGCGATCGCGCTCGATACCGTCGGCGAAGCCGAGCGCTTCCGCAAGCGCCTGATTGCCGCGTGCATGCGCGCCGAGCACCAGCCGGTCGATCCGCAGGCGGATCCGTCGGAGCCGCGCATCCAGGTGGCGATCGTCGGCGGCGGCGCGACGGGCGTCGAGCTGTCCGCCGAGTTGCGCAACACCGCGCAGGTGCTGTCCGCGTATGGCCTGCACAAGCTCGATCCGCGCCACGATGTCGGCATCGTGCTGGTCGAATCGGGGCCGCGCATCCTGCCCGCGCTCCAGGAGCGCGTGTCGACCGCGACCGCCGAGCTGCTCGAAAAGCTCGGCGTCAAGCTGATGCTCGGCGAGCGCGTCATCGGGGTCGCTCCGGGCGTGGTGCGCACCGCGAGCGGCAAGAGCGTGCGGGCCGACCTGACGGTCTGGGCGGCCGGCATCAAGGCGCCGTCCGTGCTCGCCCAGCTGGACGGGCTCGAGATCAACAAGCTCGGCCAGTTGGTGGTGAGCCGCACGTTGCAGACCGTGACCGACGAGAACGTCTTCGCGCTCGGCGACTGCGCGGCCTGCGAATGGCCCGGCAACGAGCGCAACGTGCCGCCGCGCGCGCAGGCTGCGCACCAGCAGGCGAGCTTCCTGCTGAAGGCGCTGGCCGCGCGCCTGTCGAACCAGTCGCTGCCGCAGTTCACCTACCGGGATTTCGGCTCGCTGGTGTCGCTCGGCCATTTCAGCGCGGTCGGCAACCTGATGGGCGGCCTGATCGGTGGCAACATGCTGATCGAGGGGCTGTTCGCGCGGTTCATGTACATGTCGCTGTACCGGCTGCACATCGCTGCGCTGCACGGCTACCCGCGCATGGTGCTCGACACCGTCGCGCACTGGCTGCGGCGCTCGACGCTGCCGCGCGTCAAGCTGCACTGACGATGTCCTTCGCGGGCGCGGCGCGCCCGCGACCCCTTCCACGCGGGCGTTCGCCCGCGTTTCCCCTTTACTGATAGACGAGCGTCGACACGCCGCAGCTGAGCGCGATGTCGTGGATCGTGCTTTCGCCGACCTGCACGCCGAGCGTTTGCAGGAGCGGCACGACCGCGGCGTCGAGTCCGCCGAGCACGGGTGTCAGTGCGGTGTTGAGGAAGCTGCCGAGCGCGGATTCGACCGGCGTGAGCGGCAGCGACAGGCCGCCCAGCAGCGTGACCTGGGTTTGTTGCAGCGAGGCGCCGAGGCCGGACAGCGCGTTCCCCAGCACGCTGCCGACGCCGTTCGCGTTGGTGCTCTGATAGCCGCCCGTGGTGCCGTAGAAGGTCAGCGTGGGCGCGGTCGCGGCCGGGACGCTGGCGGGCAGCGCGGCGAGCGCGGTGATCTTGACGAGATTGAGCACGTTGACGAGGGTGGCGGGCGTCGAGCAGCTGAACGGCTGCGACGCCGACATGTTGGCGGGCGCGTTGCCGACGCACAGATTCGCGATCCCGGTCTGCACGCCGATGACCGACGCGCAGGTCGCGGTCGACGCGGTGCACGCGGCCGATTGCAGCCAGCCGGTGCCCGATGCGACCTGCAGCGACAGCGGCAGGCTCACCTGCACCGGCACCAGCGCGCCGAGCAGGCCCAGCGGCAGGTTGGTGGTGCCGAGACTGACGTTCAGGTAAAGGCGAACCTGTGCGGTCCGCGCGACGGTGCGCCAGGTGTGCGATACGGGATCGATGCCGCCTTCGCCGATCGCGATCACGGGCGGCTGGATGATCTGCATCTGCACGGTCGCGCCCTGGCCGCCGATGCTCAGGCCGCCGGTGAGCGTGAGCGCCGACTGGCCCGCCGCGATTTCCGCCGCGGTCATCAGGATATCGAACGGACTGATCATCGCGTTGAGCGCGGTCTGCGGATCGGACAGGTTGACCGCGAGCAGCCCCGGCGTGCTCGTCGAATTGCCGAGCGCGATGTTCTGGCTGTTGGTGTAGGTTGCGCTCGCGATCGAGCTCATCGTGCTGAGGTCGGTCTGCAGGTTCGTATTGACGACCGTGGTGGCCGCCAGCGCGCTCGACAGCCAGCTGGCGAGGGTCGGCACGCTGACCTGCATGGCCAGCAGCTGGTTGACCGTGCTGGCGCCCGCCACGTTCATCAGGTCGCTGACCTTGATGTGTGCGCTGGCGAGGCCTTCATAGGAGACGAGCGACAGGTTGAGGTTGGTGCCCAGCATCGTGTTGAGCAGCGTGTTGACCGCGCCGCCCTGCAGCTGCGCGAGCGTGGTGCCGATCGAGTAGGTCCCGATGTCGGTCGCCTGCGCGACGCTGACCGCGGAGACGGTGCGCGCCGGGCCGAGGAAATAATAGGGCACGCTGCGCGTGACCGTGACCTGCACCGCGTTGAGCTGCGCGTCGGAGCCCGCTGCGGGGGAGGCGGCGGCCGTGTAGAAGCTCGGGCCGCTGTTGTCCTTCAGGTCCCAGCGCCCGCAGGCCGTGCTGAGGGTCTGGCCGGCCACGGTGCTGTCGAAGCCGTTCGCGAGCGCGACCGATTGCGCGGTGACGGGCGGTTGCACGCAGCCGTCGTCCATCCGTTCGGCGGCGGCGAGCGCGGTCATGTCGGCGATGCTTTGGAGCTGGCGGCGCTGGTAGAACAGGTTGCCGATGTCGATCGCGCCGAGCGCGACCATGGCGACGGCCAGCGCGAGCACCGCGAGCGTGGCGAGCGAGCCGCGCTGGCGGCGCGGCGGCGCGCGTCGGCCGGTCCGGCTGACGGGAATGGGCCCGACGGGCGTATGGCGAGGTGACTGTTCCATTCCTGCCTCGTGTGCAACGGCATGGCGCATGTGCCCGCCTGACGGGGCGGGGCCGGGGCGCGTGCGGGGCGGCGGACCGCCGCGCCTGCACGCGGTGTCACGCCCCGTCATGCTTGGAAATCAGGGCGAAGCGGATTCCTTTTAAGCGATTTTTCATGGCGCTTGAATGAATGATGTGGATAGGTTGATTTATTTTGCAATCCGATCTTTTACCGGGTTGGGTGGTGGGGAGGGCCTTCCCGTAAGGGTTTTGCTGGGTTGTGGCGTCATTTTCCGGTGCGCGGATCGGGTTGTATGACTGTGAGCGGATTTAAATTGGATTAATAAAATTTACTGCCCGGGTGGGGCGGTGGAATATCGTTGCGCATTGGACGATGCATGACATTTCATGGCGACATGCGGGGCGCGGTGGCGCCCGAGCGCCATGCGTCGGCGCTGTGGGGCGCGCACCCGTGCCGGTTGACGCCGATGCCGGTTCTTGGGCATCGTGTGCGCTTCCGGCGGCGCGGAGCCGGCGACGGGCGGGCGGTTCGGGCGCCCCGGGCCATCCGCCGCCTTGCCGGTTTCCCGATCCGAACCCGGCCGCGCGCGTGGGTTGCACGCGGCCTTACCCTAGGAGCGTTGCCATTATGTTGAAGCCCGAGGTCGACAGTCTGGTTCCCCACGTTCCGTTTACGCGCCGCCGCTTTGTCCAGGCGGCGCTCGGCGGCAGCTTCGCGGCGGCGGTGCTGCCCGTGTCCGCGCAGACCATCACGACCGACAGCGCGGGGCTGGAGGCCGGAACGGTCGAGGTCCGTTCTGGCGATGCGAACGTGCCCGCCTATCGCGCGCAGCCGGCAGGCAAGACGAATCTGCCGGTGATCGTGGTGATCCACGAGATCTTCGGCGTGCATGCGCATATCGCGGACGTGTGCCGCCGTTTCGCGAAGCTCGGCTACCTGGCGATCGCGCCGAACCTGTACGCGCGCCAGGGCGATCCGTCCGCCTATCCGACGATCCAGGCGCTGTATCAGGCGGTGGTGAGCAAGGTGCCCGACCGGCAGGTGAGCGAGGATCTCGACGCGACGGTCGAATGGGCGGGGAAGAACGGCGGCGATTTGAGCCGCCTGGGCGTGACGGGCTTCTGCTGGGGCGGGCGGCAGGCCTGGCTGTTCGCGGAACACAATGCCCGCGTGCGCGCGGCCGTGGCCTGGTACGGCATGGTGGTCGGCGACGCCACCGACATGACGCCGTTCAGCCCGGTCGACCATGCCGCGCAACTGAAGGCCCCGGTGCTGGGCCTGTACGGCGCGAAGGACACGAATATCTCGCAGGAATCGCTCGCGCAGATGCGCACGCGTCTCGTGGCCGCCAAGACCCGGGCCGGCAGCGAATCGGAGATCCTCGTCTATCCGGACGCCGGGCACGCGTTCTTCGCCGATTACCGCCCGAGCTACGTGAAGGCGGACGCCGAGGACGGCTGGAAGCGCGCCCTCGCGTGGTTCCGCAAATACGGCGTCATGTGACGCGCGGCCGCCTCCCGTTTACGGATTCGGCCCGGTTGCGACCGGGCGGCCCGGATCCGCGCTCCATTCGCTCCACGAGCCGCCGTACAGCGCGGCGTCGTGCAGCCCGGCGATCTCCATCGCCAGCGCGTTGTGGCAGGCGGTGACGCCCGAGCCGCACTGCAGGATCACTCGGTTGGACGGGGTGTCGCCGAGCACTGCGGCGAACGCTGCGCGCAGGTCATGGCCGCTCTTGAACCGGCCGTCGGCGGTGAGGTTGTCCTTGAAGAAATGATTGCGCGCGCCGGGAATGTGGCCGCCGACGCGGTCGAGCGTTTCGTTCTCGCCGCGATAGCGGTCGGCCGCGCGCGCGTCGATCACGAGCCGGTCTTTGGTCGTCAGGTTCGCGAGCACCGCCTGCACGTCGACGGCCGCCGCGAGCGGGGCTTGCGCGCGGAAATTGCCGGGCGTCGCGGCCGGCCGGTCCGAGGTCAGCGCATGTCCCGCGGCCTGCCAGGCGGGCAGGCCGCCGTCGAGCACCGCGACCGAATCGTGGCCGAGCCAGCGCAGCATCCACCACAGGCGCGCCGCGTACATGCCGCCTTGCGCGTCGTAGGCGACGACCTGCTGGTTCTGCGCGAGGCCGCGCGCGGCCAGCGCGGCTGCCAGCGCGTCGCGCGCGGGCAGCGGGTGGCGGCCGTTGGCGCCGGTCTTGGGGCCCGACAGGTCGTGGTCGAGGTGCAGGTAATGCGCGCCGGGGATGTGGCTTGCCGCATAGGCGGCTTCGCCCGCGTCGGGATTCGCGAGATCGAAGCGGCAATCGAGGATCAGCACGCTGTCGGGCGCGGCAGCCAGACGTTCGGCGAGGTTGTCCGCCGAGATCAGCGTGGTGTAGTGGGTGTGAGGCATGAGACGGCTCCTGATGGAGAAACGGGCCAGATGCTCTAAGTCTAAACAAAAAAAGACGGGCCGCAGCCCGTCTTTTCATGGTTCCCGCCGCGCGCGCGTCACAGCGTGCCGAGCTGGCGGCGCAGGAATTCGTGGAAGTGCTGCATGCCGTCTTCCATCGGGCTCTGGTACGGGCCCACCTGCGATTCGCCGCGCTGCATCAACGCGCGCCGGCCGGCGTCCATCCGCATCGCGATCTCGTCGTCCTCGACGGCGGTTTCCATATAGGCGGCGCGCTCGGCCTCGACGAATTCACGCTCGAACAGCGCGATTTCCTCGGGGTAATAGAACTCGACGATGTTGGTCGTCTTCTGCGTGCCGCGCGGAATCAGCCAGGACACCACGAGCACGTGCGGATACCACTCGATCATCAGGCCCGGGTAATAGACCATCCAGATCGCGCCGAACTCCGGCGGCACGCCGCCGCGGTAGCTCAGCACCGCGTCATGCCACTTCTGGTACGTCGGGCTGCCGGGCTTCGCGAGCGCGTTGTGCACGCCGACCGTCTGCACGCTGTACCAGTCGCCGAACTCCCACTTCAGGTCGTCGCACGACACGAAGCTGCCGAGCCCCGGGTGGAACGGGACGACGTGGTAGTCCTCGAGGTAGACCTCGATGAAGGTCTTCCAGTTGTAGTCGCACTCGTGGACCTCGACGTGATCGAACTGATAGCTCGAAAAGTCGAAGTGGTGCTTGGTGCCGAGCTGCGCGAGGTCGTGCGCGACGTCGCGGCCCTCCGCCTCGAACAGCAGCCCCTGCCAGTTCTGCAACGGCGTCGCGTTGAGGTTCAGGCAGGGCTTGTCGGGGAAGTGCGGCGCGCCGAGCAGCTGGCCTTGCAGGTCGTAGGTCCAGCGGTGCAGCGGACAGACGATGTTCTGGGCCTGGCCGCGGCCGTTCAGCATGATCGCCTGACGGTGGCGGCACACGTTCGACAACAGCTCGATCCGTGACGCCTGGTTGCGCACGAGCACGCGGCCCTCGTTTTCGGAGGGCAGCGCAAAATAGTCTCCCGCCTCGGGCACCATCAATTCGTGCCCGATATAGCGAGGTCCTTTCTTGAAAAGGGTTTCGATCTCGCGCTCGAGGAGCGCCTCATCGAAGTAAGCGGTGACTGGAAGCTGGCTGTGTGCAGACTTCAACTGCAGCGAGTCGCTCAGATTGGACATTCCCACTCCCGGTGTTAGCGTGAAAGCAGTGAACAACCCAACCATCGAAAAATCGATTTAGGGGAACCGGTGATTATACCTGGATCGGTATACTTGGGGTGGGATAAGTACCTGATTTACGTCAAAATTTCCCGGGCGCCTTGCCGCGCCCCAGCGGCGCGGGGCCGGATCGGAGGCTTGTGGCCCCAAGTCGGCAGGTCGGGAATTCTGCTTTTGCCGTAGAATGTCCGACTTGTTTTGAAATTTGACACCCCGTCCCATGGCGAAAACCGCACCCAAGGGCACCGCACCGGCAGATGCCGGCCCCGACGCGCTGCCGGAAAATTATGAGGCAGCGCTCGCGGAGTTGGAGGCGCTGGTCGCCCGGATGGAGAGCGGCGCGCTGAGCCTGGAAGACTCGCTGACGGCCTACCGCCGGGGGGCGGTACTCGTTGCGTTTTGCCAACAACAACTTGAGAAGGTGGAGCAGCAGGTGCGCGTGCTGGATGGCGCGACACTGAAGCCGCTTGCCGCCGGAATGACCGCCACGGACGGCGGAGACGACGATCTATGACATTCGAACAATGGACGCGCACAGTGCTCGAGCGCGTCGAGGAAGCACTCGGCCGGTATTTGCCGGCTGAAACCGAGGTGCCCGCGCAACTCCACGAGGCGATGCGTTATGCCGTCCTCGGTGGCGGCAAGCGGGTTCGGCCGCTGCTGTGCCATGCAGCGGGCGAACTGACCGGCGCGACCGAGGCGGCGTGCAACGCTGCCGCGGCGGCGCTCGAGATGATCCACGTCTATTCGCTCGTGCACGACGACATGCCGTGCATGGACGACGATGCATTGCGGCGCGGCAAGCCCACGGTACATGTCAAATATGACGAACCGACGGCGCTCCTGGTCGGCGACGCGCTGCAGTCGCAGGCGTTCGTCGCGTTGACCGACGCGGCGGTGCTGACGCCGGCGCGCCAGGCCGCGCTGGTGCGCGAGCTGGCGCTGGCGAGCGGCTCGATCGGCATGGCGGGCGGTCAGGCGATCGATCTGGCGAGCGTCGGCCATACGCTGACGCGCGAGCAGCTGGAAACGATGCACCGGATGAAGACGGGGGCGCTGCTGCGCGCAGCGGTCCGGATGGGCGCGCTGGCCGGCGAGACGCCCTCGGACGACGCGATGCGCGCGCTCGACGCCTATTCGGCGGCGGTGGGCCTGGCGTTCCAGGTGGTCGACGATATCCTCGACGTGACCACCGATTCGGCGACGCTCGGCAAGACCGCCGGCAAGGATGCGAAAGACGGCAAGCCGACCTACGTGTCGATCATCGGTCTCGATGCATCGCGCGCGCTTGCCGCGCAGCTGCGCGCCGACGCGCATGCCGCACTGGAACCGTTCGGCGCCCGCGCGCAGCGCCTTGCCGAACTGGCCGACCTGGTAGTGAACCGGGTCAGCTGACGCGAAAGCCCGCCGCCGCGCGCGTGGCCATCCGGCCTGCGCGCGCTGAAGAGTGCGGGCGCGTTTGTTTTCCTACACTGGAACGACGATGTACGACTTGCTGAAAACTATCGACGCCCCGGCAGACCTTCGCCGCCTCGACCGTCGCCAACTGCAACCGCTCGCCGACGAGCTGCGCGCGTATGTGCTCGACAGCGTGTCGAAGACGGGCGGCCATTTGTCGTCCAACCTCGGCACGGTCGAACTGACGATTGCGCTGCACTACGTCTTCAATACGCCGAACGATCGCATCGTGTGGGACGTGGGCCATCAGACCTACCCGCACAAGATCCTGACGGGCCGCCGCGACCAGATGCATTCGCTGCGCCAGCAGGACGGCATCTCGGGCTTCCCGCGCCGCTCGGAGTCGGAATACGACACCTTCGGCACGGCGCACTCGAGCACCTCGATCTCGGCCGCGCTCGGCATGGCGCTTGGCAGCCAGCTGCAAGGCGACGATCGCTTCTCGATCGCCGTGATCGGCGACGGCGCGATGACGGCGGGCATGGCGTTCGAGGCGATGAACAACGCGGGTGTGAGCGAGGACGCGAAGCTGCTCGTGATCCTGAACGACAACGACATGTCGATCTCGCCGCCCGTCGGCGCGCTGAACCGCCATCTCGCCCGCCTGATGTCCGGCCGCTTCTACGCAGCCGCGCGCGCGGGCGTCGAACGTGTGCTGAGCGTCGCGCCGCCCGTGCTCGAGCTCGCGCGCAAGCTCGAGGAGCACGCCAAGGGCATGGTCGTGCCGGCGACGCTGTTCGAGGAATTCGGCTTCAACTATATCGGGCCGATCGACGGCCATGATCTCGATTCGCTGATCCCGACGCTGCAGAACATCAAGGAACTGCGCGGGCCGCAGTTCCTGCACGTGGTCACGAAGAAGGGGCAGGGCTACAAGCTCGCCGAAGCGGACCCGGTGCTGTATCACGGGCCGGGCAAGTTCAACCCGGCGGAAGGCATCAAGCCGTCGGCGACGCCCGCGAAGAAGAGCTACACGCAAGTGTTCGGCGAATGGATGTGCGACGCGGCGGAACTCGATTCGCGCGTGGTCAGCATCACGCCGGCGATGCGCGAGGGCTCGGGGCTCGTCGAATTCGAGAAGCGCTTCCCGGATCGCTACTACGACGTCGGCATCGCCGAGCAGCACGCGGTGACGTTCGCGGCGGGCCTCGCGACGGAAGGGCTGAAGCCGGTCGTCGCGATCTACTCGACGTTCCTGCAGCGCGCGTATGACCAGCTGATCCACGACGTCGCGCTGCAGAACCTGCCCGTCGTGTTCGCGATCGATCGCGCGGGCCTCGTCGGCGCGGACGGCGCGACCCATGCGGGCGCCTACGATCTCGCGTTCATGCGCTGCATCCCGAACATGACGGTGATGGCTGCGTCCGACGAGAACGAGTGCCGCCAGATGCTGTACACGGCGCTCCAGCAGCCGAACCCGACCGCGGTGCGCTATCCGCGCGGCGCGGGCACGGGAGTCGCGACAGTCAAGGAAATGACCGCGCTGCCGGTCGGCAAGGGCGAAGTGCGTCGTCGCAGCGCGCAGCCCGAGGGCAAGCGCGTGGCGATCCTCGCGTTCGGCACGATGGTTGCGCCGTCGCTCGCGGCGGCGGAGGAACTGGACGCGACCGTCGCGAACATGCGCTTCGTGAAGCCGGTCGACGCCGAACTCGTGCGCGAGCTGGCCGAAACGCACGACGTGCTGGTAACGGTCGAGGAAGGTTGCGTGATGGGCGGCGCGGGCTCCGCGTGCGTGGAAGCCCTGATGGAGAGTGGGGTTATCCGGCCCGTAATACAATTGGGCCTCCCTGACCGCTTCATCGATCACGGCGAGCCCGCGAAACTGCTGTCGCAATGCGGCCTGGATGGCGCGGGCATCGCGAAGTCGATTCGCGAGCGCTTCCTGAGTCCGGCGGCCGACGTGGCCAGCCAGGCCAAGCGGGTTGCCTGAGCGAAGCGGTCTTCTCCGTTTCAGGAATACATGGGCCTGCGGGCCCATGTTGCTTTTCCGGCAGGCCCCGCGCAGGGGTGCGGCGTCATGCCGCGTCCGGCTTTTGAGGATCGAACAAGATGAACCAGATGAATCCCGCCTTCGTGATGCCCGACGTGCAGAGCACGGTCGATACCCGTCAGATTCCGATCCAGCGCGTCGGTGTCAAGGCGGTGCGTCATCCGTTGACGGTGCTGGCCGCGGACGGCGCGGTCCAGCCGAGCGTCGGGACCTGGGATCTCGACGTGCATCTGCCGGCCGATCAGAAGGGCACGCACATGTCGCGCTTCGTCGCGCTGCTGGAAGAGCACCAGGCGCCGCTCACGCTCGCCGCGTTCCGCACGATGCTGGCCGGGATGCTCGAGAAGCTCGAGGCCGAGGCGGGCCGCATCGCGGTGTCGTTTCCGTACTTCGTGAACAAGACGGCGCCGGTGTCGGGCGTGCGCAGCCTGCTCGACTACGAAGTCACGCTGACGGGCGACGTGCGGGGCGGCGTGACGCGCCTGTTCCTGAAGGTGCTCGTGCCGGTGACGAGCCTCTGCCCGTGCTCCAAGAAGATCTCGCAGTACGGCGCGCACAATCAGCGTTCGCATGTGACGATCGACGCCGAACTGGGCGACGACGTGCCGGTCGAGGATCTGATCCGCATCGCGGAGGAAGAGGCGTCGTGCGAGCTGTGGGGCTTGCTCAAGCGGCCCGACGAGAAGTTCGTGACCGAGCGCGCCTATGAGAATCCGAAGTTCGTCGAGGACCTGGTGCGCGACGTCGCGCAACGGCTCGATCAGGACGGCCGGGTGGTCGCGTATGTGCTTGAAGCCGAGAACTTCGAATCGATCCACAATCACAGCGCCTATGCGTTGATCGAGCGCGACAAGCGCGTGGCCGCGTAAGACCCCGGCGCAGCGGTTCATGCAAAAAGGCCCGTCCTGATGGACGGGCCTTTTTGCTGTGGGCCGGTTCTTCGCCCGCTGCTGCGGCGGCGGGATCAGCGCGCGAGCGATGTCAGATCCCAGCGCGGCTTTACCGTGAAGGCGTAGTCGCGGCTCGCGTGTTCGGGCCAGCGCGCGAGCCGCAGCGCGCCCGCGAGCGCGATCATCGCGCCGTTGTCGGTGCATAGCGCGAGGTCGGGGTAGTGCACGTCGAAGCCGCGCTTGCGGGCCGCGGCCGACAGCGCATCGCGCAGTTGCCGGTTCGCGCCGACCCCGCCCGCGACCACGAGGCGCTTGAGTCGGCTCTGCTTGAGCGCGCCGAGCGATTTCGCGACCAGCACGTCGACCGCCGCATCGACGAAGCCGCGCGCGAGGTCCGCCTTCGCGCGTTCGAGCGCGGCGCCGTCGAGCCCGGCGGCCTCGATCTTCTTCATGTGGGTCAGGACGGCGGTCTTGAGGCCGCTGAAGCTGAAATCGAGATCGCCCGAGTGCAGCATGGGGCGCGGCAGCACGACCGCGCCGGGCGTGCCCGATTCCGCGAGCTTCGAGACTTCGGGGCCGCCGGGGTAGCCGAGGCCGAGCAGCTTCGCGGTTTTGTCGAAGGCCTCGCCCGCCGCGTCGTCGAGCGTTTCGCCGAGGGTTTCGTAGACGCCGACGTCGGTGACCCGCATCAGTTGGGTGTGGCCGCCCGACACGAGCAGCGCGACGAACGGAAACGGCGGCGGCTCGTCGACGAGCAGCGGCGACAGCAGGTGGCCTTCGAGGTGATGGATGCCGATCGTCGGCTTGTCCCACGCCATCGCGAGTGCGTTCGCGATGCTCGCGCCGACCAGCAGCGCGCCGGCGAGGCCGGGGCCCTGGGTGAAGGCGATCGCGTCGATATCCTCGCGGCGCGCGCCGCTTTCCGCCAGCACTTGTTCGAGCAGCGGCAGGGCGCGCCGGATATGGTCGCGCGAGGCAAGCTCGGGCACGACGCCGCCGTATTCGCGATGCATGGCGATCTGCGAGTGGAGGGCATGCGCGAGCAGGCCGCGGGACGTGTCGTACAACGCGAGGCCGGTTTCGTCGCAGGAGCTTTCGATGCCGAGAACGAGCATGGTGTGGGGCGGGCGGCTGCACGGGCGCAACCCGGAATCAACGTAACGGAAAAGTATAACAGTGCGGCCCGGCGGCTCGCCGGCGCCGGCGGGCGACGCGGGTACAATCCGCGCCATGGAAAATTTCGATATTGCTGTGATCGGCGCGGGCGCGGCCGGCATGATGAGCGCCGCGGTGGCCGGCCAGCTCGGCCGGCGCGTGGTGCTGATCGACCATTCGCCGCGGCTCGCGGAAAAGATCCGGATCTCGGGCGGCGGCCGTTGCAACTTCACGAACCTGCATGCCGGGCCCGACAACTACCTGTCCTCGAACCCGCGCTTTTGCCGCTCGGCGCTCGCTCGCTACACGCCGCGCGATTTTCTGGCGCTCCTGAAAAGCCACCGGGTAACGTGGCACGAGAAGCACAAGGGGCAGCTGTTCTGCGACCAGTCGAGCGACGCGATCATCGAGGTGCTCAAGCGCGAGTGCGACGCGGGCGGCGTGACCTGGCGGCGGCCGGTGGCGGTCGAGGCGGTGCGGCATCTCGAAGCGGACGGATTCGCGCTCGATACCAGCGCCGGGCCGATCCGCGCGCGCGCGCTCGTGATCGCGACGGGCGGATTGTCGATTCCGGCGATCGGCGCGACCGACTTCGCCTATCGCATCGCCAAGCAGTTCGGGCACAAGCTCGTCGACACCCGCCCGGCGCTCGTGCCGCTGACCTTCTCGAGCGAGGATTGGGCGCCGTTTGCCGCGCTGTCCGGCGTATCGCTCGAGGTGCGCGTGGCGACGGGCGCGAAGCAGGGCGGCGGCGCTTTCGTCGAGGACCTGCTGTTGACCCATCGCGGGCTGTCCGGGCCCGGGATCCTCCAGATCTCGAGCTACTGGCGTCCTGGCGATCCGATCCGGATCGACCTGTTGCCGCAGCAGCGCGCCGCCGACGCGCTGGTCGAGGCGAAGTCCGGCTCGAAGCGGCAGATCGGGACGCTGCTGTCCGAGTGGGTGCCCCATCGGCTCGCGCATGTCTGGCTCGATACGCATCGGGTTGCGCCGGACGCGCGTCTGGCCGATCTCGCGGACCGGACGTTGCGCCTGGTCGGCGACGCGCTGTCGTGCTGGACGCTGACTCCGAACGGCACCGAAGGCTACCGGAAGGCCGAGGTGACGAAGGGTGGGGTGGACACGCGCGAGCTGTCGTCGGCGACGCTGATGAGCACGCGGGTGCCGGGCCTCTATTTCGTCGGCGAGGCGGTGGACGTGACGGGTTGGCTGGGCGGCTACAACTTCCAGTGGGCGTGGGCGTCGGGCGCGGCGGCCGGGCGGGCGGCGGCCGAACAGGCGCGCGGCGCTTGACGGGCTAGTGCGTTTGTGCAGCCCGTCTGCTATACTCGAAAGTCTTTCTCCGCGTTACTCCAACTTTTTACGTGACGGGTCATGACGATCATCCGCGTTAAAGAAAACGAGCCTTTTGAAGTCGCGATGCGACGCTTCAAGCGCACGATCGAGAAGAACGGTCTGCTGACCGAGCTGCGTGCGCGCGAGTTCTACGAGAAGCCCACCGCCGAGCGCAAGCGCAAGAAGGCGGCAGCCGTGAAGCGCCACTACAAGCGCATCCGCAGCCAGACGCTGCCGAAAAAGCTGTACTGAGACCTGTCGCGCCGCGCGGTTCGCCGGGCGGCGCAGTGGTGGTTCGCGAGTGCCGCCGATGCCGGATCCGAGCAAACCCGCTTGAGGAAAACGTCCCAAGCGGGTTTTTGTGTTGATGCCTATGGGATGGGCGTCTCACCGATTTTTCCATATTCGGGTGAATGATGAGTTTGAAAGACCAGATCAGCGAAGACATGAAGACTGCGATGCGCGCCAAGGAGAGCGAGCGCCTCGCGACGATTCGCCTGCTGCTGGCGGCGATCAAGCAGCGTGAAGTCGACGAGCGCGTGATGCTCGACGATGCCGCGGTGACGGCCGTCATCGACAAGATGATCAAGCAGCGCAAGGATTCGATCAGCCAGTTCGAGGCGGCGGGGCGCGACGATCTGGTCGCGAAGGAACAGGCCGAACTGGTGGTGCTGGCCGCCTACATGCCGGCGCAGCTGTCGGAGGCCGAAGTCGCCGCGGAAGTGCAGGCGGCGGTCGCGCAAGCCGGCGCGGCCGGCCCGCAGGACATGGGCAAGGTGATGGGCGTGCTGAAGGGCAAGCTGGCCGGCAAGGCCGACATGACCGCGGTGTCCGCGCTCGTCAAGGCGGCGCTCTCGAAGTAAGCGCCATGTGCGCGGGTGGCCGCCCGCGCGTCCCCCCGACCTGATCTCTGCCCAGAAAACACGGTGATTCCGCATTCCTTCCTGCAAGACCTGCTGAACCGCGTCGATATCGTCGACGTGGTCGGTCGGTATGTGCAGCTCAAGAAGGGCGGCGCGAATTTCATGGGCCTGTGCCCATTCCATAACGAAAAAAGCCCGTCGTTCACCGTCAGCCCGACCAAGCAGTTCTATCACTGCTTCGGCTGCGGCGCGCATGGCACCGCGATCGGTTTCCTGATGGAGCATGCGGGGCTGACGTTCCCGGAGGCCGTGCAGGAGCTGGCGCAGTCCGCCGGCCTGACGGTGCCGCACGAGCCGTCGCCGATGCGCGGCGGTGGCGGCGGTGGCGGCGGGGACGGCTATGCGCCGCCGGCCGCGTCCAAGGCTGTCACGACCGCGCTGTCGGACCTGATGCAGACAGCCAGCGAGTTCTACCGCAAGCAATTGCGCGGTGCGACGAACGCGGTCCAGTACCTGAAGAAGCGTGGCCTGACGGGCGAGATCGCGCTGCGCTTCGGCCTCGGCTACGCGCCGGACGGCTGGCAGAACCTGGAGGGGGCGTTCGACGACTACCGCAACGACGCGCTCGTCGAGGCGGGGCTCGTGATCGTCAGCGAGAAGACCGATGCGCAGGGCGTGGCGCGCCGCTACGACCGGTTCCGCGAGCGGATCATGTTCCCGATCCGCAACGTGAAGGGGCAGGTGATCGGTTTCGGCGGCCGGGTGCTGGACGGCGGCGAGCCCAAGTATTTGAATTCGCCCGAAACACCCCTATTTAACAAGGGCAGCGAGCTGTACGGGCTGTTCGAGGCGCGGCTCGCGATCCGCGAGCACAAGTACGCGCTCGTGGTCGAGGGCTACATGGATGTGGTGGCGCTGGCGCAGCTCGGGTTCCCGAACGCGGTCGCGACGCTCGGCACGGCGTGCACGCCGATCCATGTGCAAAAGCTGCTGCGACAGACCGACACGGTGATTTTCAGCTTCGACGGCGACTCGGCCGGGCGGCGCGCCGCCCGGCGCGCGCTGGAAGCCTGCCTGCCGCACGCGGCGGACAACCGCACGATCCGGTTTCTGTTCCTGCCCCAGGAACACGATCCGGACAGCTATGTACGGGAATTCGGGGCGGATGCCTTCTCGGAGCAGGTGCGGCGAGCGATGCCGCTGTCGCAGTTCCTGTTGAACGAGGCGACGGTGGGCAAGGAGCTGGACCAGCCGGAAGGGCGCGCGAAGGCGCTGTTCGACGCGAAGCCGCTGCTGCAGGCGCTGCCGGCGAACGCGCTGCGCGCGCAGATCATGCATATGTTCGCGGACCGTCTCGACATTCCGTTCGAGGAGGTGGCGGGCCTGAGCGACGTGGACGCGCGGATCGCCGCGCCGGCGCGCCAGGCGCCCGCGCGCAGCGAGCGGCGCCGGGTGACCGACGGCGACAAGCGCGCGCTGCGCACGCTTGTGATGCTGCCGCGAGTGGCGATCGCGCTCGGCGAGGAGGATCGCGAGGCGCTGCGGACCTTGTCGAAAAATGGGGAGCTGTTCGACGAGGTGATCGAGCATGCGTGTGCGTTGGGGGATGCGGCTGAATTCCGTCTGTTGACCGACATACTCCGCAATTCGGCTAACGCGGCGACCTACGATGAAATTTTCCGCGAAATTCTGGTCTATGATGAAAACGTCCGCGACTTGATGCCACAGAATCCGGAGGATGACGCAGGGCAGGAAGGGCTGCGCGAGCGGGAACGGATTGCGGGGGAGGAGCTTCAGGCTGCGGTGCTCAAGATGCGCTATGACGCGTGTTGCAGCCGGCTCGACCAGTTGTCGAGACAATCGGCGCCGACTCCCGAAATATTGGCGGAACTCAAGGACC
This sequence comes from Burkholderia sp. GW821-FHT14F03, assembly GCF_058803765.1. Classification (NCBI taxonomy): domain Bacteria; kingdom Pseudomonadati; phylum Pseudomonadota; class Betaproteobacteria; order Burkholderiales; family Burkholderiaceae; genus Burkholderia; species Burkholderia sp. GW821-FHT14F03. Next base: position 5,121 of record NZ_JBXAPG010000054.1, on the reverse strand, counting down.
TGCACCAGAAGCGCGCTGAGATGAAGCGGCGCCTTGGGGCCTAGGCCGAAAGAGGCTGTCCCAACGTGCTATAATATAAGGTTTTCAGCGGTTTGTTTTCTAAGCAGAGGCGAGAATCGCAATGGCAAAGACTACAGGCGGGAAAAAAGCAGCGGGCAAGGGCTCAACGGAGCCGACCACGAAGGTCATGTCGGCCAAGTCTGCTTCTTCTTCCGCGCGGACGTCTTCAGCCGGTGCGGCGCCCGCTGCGGGAAAGCAGGCCGCGGCCGGCACTGCTCACGCTGCGCCGGCGCCGGCGGCCAAGGTGACACGGGCCGCCGCGAAGTCCGAATCCAGGTCGGTTGCGAAGCCGGCCGCGAAGCGGGCGAGTGCGAAAAGCGCAAGGGGAGCGGCTGCCGCGCCGGACGATTCGGCAGTACGCACTACTCAAGCATCCACGGTTCAATCGGCTGTTGTCCAGCAGCCGCGAGTCGATTTAGCCGGTACGGCGAACTCCATGACGAAAAAGCTGAACGAAGTATCCGTCGATGACGACGCAAATCAGAGCGACGAGCAGCCGACCGCTGCACCGGGCAAAGGCGAGAAAGCCAAGGCGCGCGATCGTCGCGCCAAGGAAAAGGCGCTGCTGAAGGAGGCGTTCGCGACGAGCCAGCCCGGCACCGCCGAGGAGCTCGAGGAGCGACGCTCGAAGCTGCGCGCGCTGATCAAGCTCGGCAAGGAGCGGGGCTTCCTGACGTACGCCGAGATCAACGACCATCTGCCGGACAACTTCACGGAAACGGAAGCGCTCGAAGGCATCATCGGCACGTTCAACGACATGGGCGTGGCGGTGTACGAGCAGGCGCCCGATGCGGAAACGCTGCTGCTGAACGACAACGCGCCCGCCGCGTCGTCGGACGATGAAGTCGAGGAAGAGGCGGAAGTCGCGCTGTCGACCGTCGATTCCGAATTCGGCCGCACGACCGACCCGGTCCGGATGTACATGCGCGAGATGGGTACGGTCGAGCTGCTGACCCGCGAAGGCGAAATCGAGATCGCGAAGCGGATCGAGGACGGCCTGCGCCACATGGTGATGGCGATCTCCGCATGCCCGACGACGATCGCGGACATCCTCGCGATGGCCGAGCGCGTGGCGAACGAGGAAATCCGCGTCGACGAGCTGGTCGACGGCCTCATGGATCCGAACGCGCAGGACACGGACACCGACGGTTTCTCCGCGAAGGAAGCGGAAGAGATCGAGAACGAGGACGAGGAAGCGGAAGAAGAGGCGGAAGAAGAGGAAGAGGACGACGACGGTGCGGCGCAAGCCACGGCCAACGCGGCCCAGCTCGACGCGCTGAAGCGCGCTTCGCTCGAGAAGTTCGCGTCGATCAGCGAGTGGTTCGACAAGATGCGCCGTGCGTTCGAGAAGGAGGGCTACAAGTCGAAGTCCTACCTGAAGGCGCAGGAAACCATCCAGAACGAGCTGATGACGATCCGCTTCACCGCGCGTACGGTCGAGCGTCTGTGCGACACGCTGCGCGCGCAGGTGGACGAGGTTCGCCAGGTGGAGCGGCAGATCCTGAACATCGTCGTCGACAAGTGCGGCATGCCGCGTTCGGAATTCATCACGCGGTTCCCGGGCAGCGAGACCGATCTCGACTGGTCGGAGAAGGTGGTGGCGGAAGGCCATAGCTATGGCCCGATCCTGACGCGCAACATCCCGGCGATCCGTGAGCAGCAGCAACGCCTGCTCGATCTGCAGGCGCGCGTGGTGCTGCCGCTGAAGGACCTGAAGGAAACCAACCGCCAGATGGCGGCGGGTGAACTGAAGGCGCGCCAGGCGAAGCGCGAGATGACCGAGGCGAACCTGCGTCTCGTGATCTCGATCGCGAAGAAGTATACGAACCGCGGTCTGCAGTTCCTCGACCTGATCCAGGAAGGCAACATCGGCCTGATGAAGGCGGTGGACAAGTTCGAATATCGTCGCGGCTACAAGTTCTCGACGTATGCGACGTGGTGGATTCGTCAGGCGATCACACGCTCGATCGCGGATCAGGCGCGTACGATCCGGATTCCGGTTCACATGATCGAGACGATCAACAAGATGAACCGCATCTCGCGTCAGATCCTGCAGGAGACGGGCCTCGAACCGGATCCGGCGACGCTGGCCGAGAAGATGGAGATGCCGGAAGACAAGATCCGCAAGATCATGAAGATCGCGAAGGAGCCGATCTCGATGGAAACGCCGATCGGTGACGACGACGATTCCCATCTGGGTGACTTCATCGAGGACACCAACACGGTCGCGCCGGCGGATGCCGCGCTGCATGCGAGCATGCGCGACGTCGTGAAGGATGTGCTCGATTCGCTGACGCCGCGCGAGGCGAAGGTGCTGCGGATGCGCTTCGGTATCGAGATGAGCACGGATCACACGCTCGAGGAAGTCGGCAAGCAGTTCGACGTGACGCGCGAACGGATCCGCCAGATCGAGGCGAAGGCGTTGCGCAAGCTGCGTCATCCGAGCCGTTCGGACAAGCTCAAGTCGTTCCTCGAAGGGAACTGATCGACGTCTGATGTCGTACCGCCGCCGCCGGGGTTTGAAACCCGGCGGCGGTTTTTCCCTCCAGTTGTCTTCCAAGTTGTTACAATGCCGCCCCGGCACGCGTCAGCAAACGCCGGAGCGGGGTTGTTGTCTCGCGTTTTTCTCCGCAGGGCCTGTAGCTCAGGGGTTAGAGCAGTCGACTCATAATCGATTGGTCGTGGGTTCGAAACCCACCGGGCCCACCAAGGTTTTTCTGGTAAATCAATCGCTTAGGCGGGTTTGCGTCTTCTCTGGGGAGGTTCCGGGGAGGAAATCGCATTTTCCAGTCTCGCCATCTCCAGTTCGTTTTGCTCCCCGTCGACCCACTTCGAATAGGTGGTGAGGAACATTTCGACGCTGTGGCCGAGCTGCTTTGCGCAGAATGCGGGCGTCATGCCGGCCATCAACATGGCGGTCGCGTAGCTATGCCGCATGTTGTATGGGCGCCGGTATCGGACGCCCAAACGCTTCAACATCGGGGCCCAGTAGGTGCGCCGGAACGCGTCCTCGTCTGCCCACTCCGCGCCGTACCGCGGATCATGAAAAACCCGATTGCCGATTATCTGCGTGTGTGTCCGTTGGCGATGCAACGCCGCCAAGGCCCGGCTGTTCAGGTGAACGACTCTCGGCACTTCCGTCTTCGTCCGATCTAATTGCTGGCCGCGCACGAATGCTTTTGCTACTAGCATGGTGCCGTTGGCCAGGTCGACGTTCTGCCATTCCAGCCCGAGAATTTCGGAGGTCCGCAGGCCGGTCCAAAACCAAAACTCGATCAAGTTATGGACTTGCTCATCGTATGCCCGCTGGGCCTCGGCGATGATCAAATGCGCCTCATCGCGCGAGAATGGGTCTGGCGGGCGCTTTTGATGTTTCGCGTTAGGGACGCTCTTGACGGGATTTCCCGCGAGCAGATTATCAACGACCGCGAGTGATAGCGCCGTGCGCAGCACGGACAAGTAGTTGTTGATCGTCTTACCGCTAAGGTCCGGTCTGTTTGCGATCGCTGTTTGGATGTGGATTACCTTGAGCGCTCGAATCGCCAGAGCGCCGAGCGGTTTTGATTGGTTTTTGTCATACGCCACTCCCTTCCAGAATCTGATTGCGGCTACATATCCCGCTCGTGTCGATGCTTCGATCCGCTGCGCGGCCAACCATGTGTCCAACCATTCACCGATCAAACTTGTGGTGGTCCCTCCTTCGTCTGGAAAGTACTCTGTAATGCTAAATGTTCCATGACGAATTCGATCTCGAATTTCAGCGGCGAGTCGATGTGCATATTTGATGTTGGCCGGCGTGGGGAGCATGGCTTTGCCGGCAACCTTGAGTGTCCTGCGTACTTCGACTCCGTCGATGACGAACGTCATGCGGATCGACTTTGCGCGAATCTCTATGCCGCTTCCTTTTCGCCCCATTGCTGGTATCCCTTGATGGAAATGAAAATGCCGCCGTCAGGCGAGCGACGGAACTCTTTGCCCTCGATCCATTTGCCGTCTTCAATCTTGCGGCGTATTGCCTTCTGGGTAAGGCCGGTGACCATCGCGGCCAGGGCGACCGTGACGTAGGGGGCGGGGGCTATAAGGGGGGGAGATTCGAGCATGTAACGATCCCTCAGTCTCAAGAAATGATTGGACAGATGCAGAAGAAATTTGTAATGCGTGGCTACGAGATGAACTGCGAGCCGCGCGCGACGGCGGACGCGAACGCCGCCCATGCTGGAGGCTGGTCGCCGCGTACCTTCACGACGCGACGCGTCTGCGTCTTGCGACCGTCAAGGATGGCCCGTACCATCGAACCAGAAAACAATATCGGGAGTTCACGCATGGATGCGGCCTCGGCAACGGTTTCGCAGGTATATGCTGCGTGGGTTCAGGGAGTCGGATCGATCGCGGCCATTGCGGCGGCCATTTGGATTGCATCACGGCAGGCGCGGGCGGACCGGCGTCTACGAGTTGACGAAGTGTGCGATCGACTGGAGTCTCTTTGGACGATGATCGATAGATGTTGGGCGCGAGTAGATGAGGTGTACAAGTACTCCGTTATGGCGCCGATGAATGCGGGAGCAAAACAGCTCGACGACGAACTTGTGGTCGCTATGAGAGCGTCAATTGAGATAGTTTCTATTCTTCCACCGGAATTGGCGCCAACGGGGGCGGCTGCCGAGGCGGTACTGGAAGTACGTATAGCCATCACCCGGGCCGTACGGATCCTTCCAAGTCCAGGTGGTGTTTTTCTGGCAAAATTTGAAAGAGACCTTATGATTTTGCGCGATTCTCTAAAGAAGGCAGCAGATAAATTGAATAGGGAAATCGTTTCTCGCGTGTAAAAATAGATAATCTGTGCCTGGAGCAAACTGGGTATTCTTCATGCTTCAATCTTTCTTCGATTGATATGGAGATTGTTATGGCAAGAATCCAAACTGAGCACGGCCCGAGAAACGCACAAATCGACGAATACAAGGGTCGAAAGATCGAGGTTGCTACACTGATCCGCTTTAGGAATTCTGGACCAATCCGAGTGCGAGTTTTGCGGCAAACTTGACCCTGAACCAGGAGGTCGTT